>URTP01000017.1 GCA_900550835.1 uncultured Collinsella sp.
TGTGCTCTTCGATGGCAGCGCGGTCCTCGTCGGCAATATCCGGCTCGCACACCACGGCGTCCAAGCTGTCCAGTCGGCAGAAGGTGTAGAAGTCGCGTTTGCCGATCTTGCTGGAGTCGGCGATCAGGTAGCGCGAGTCGGCCTTGCTAAAGGCGAGCTGCTGGATGCGGCCCTCTTCCATGTTAGACGTGGACACGTCGCCGTTCAAAATGCCGTTGGCGCCGATATAGGCTGCGTCGATTCCCAGCGCGCGCAGGGTATCCTCGGCCATGGGCCCCACAAAGGCGGCGGTGCGGCGGCGATACATACCGCCCACGAGGCACAGCTCGCAGTCTTCGCGCGCCTCGAGCAGGTTAAACACCGAAAGCGAATTGGTCACAATGCGCAGGCGAAACGTCGGCAGCATCGAGGCCATCTGCTCAACCGTGGTGCCCGTACCCAAGAAGATGGTCGAGCCCTCCTCGATAAGCTCCACAGCGCGGCGCGCGATCTGCAGCTTTTCCTCGGCATGCTTAGTACGCTTTTCGCTGTGCGAATACTCATGGCGCAGCATAGCGTGCGGACGGCCCTGTGCACTGCGGGCTCCGCCGTGCACGCGCTCGATCTCGCCTAGGCTCGCAAGTTCTTCGAGGTCGCGGCGAATCGTCATGTCCGAAACGCCCAGCGCATCCGAAATCTCTTTGACCGAGACCGTGCCCTGCTCCTCGAGCAGCTGACGAACCTTATCCTGTCGCTCTGCCTTAATCACGATGAATCCTCGCCGTTCTTTGCGCGCATATCATTCAAACAGTAACGAACAAATTGTATCAGACTCGTACGCGTCAAAAATGAACGCCCGCACAGCTCCAATCATCACTTTTTTGAGAAAAATACCCCCAGCTTTAGTGGGGTGTAGTGATAATCTCGCCTGTTCGCGCTACAGTTTGTCGGAAATACCTCGATGTTAGGAACCAAATGATCACTTCCGAGCTTTTCGGCACCGCGCCGTGCGGTACCCCCGTTCATCGTTACACCCTCAACGGGCCCGAGATCTGCGTTCGCATTATGGACTATGGCGCCACGGTGCTTGGTATCGATGTGCCCGACATTCCCGGCAACGTGCGCGATGTGGTGCTGGGCTTCGATAAGCTCGAGGATTACTTTGACAACCCCGCCTGCTTTGGCGCGACCATCGGCCCTGTGGCAAACCGCACCGCTGGCGCCACGATCGCCATCGACGGCACGGACTGGCATATGCCCGCCAACGAGGGCGCCAACAACCTGCACAGCGACCTTGAGCACGGCCTGCACAAACGTGTGTGGGATGTTGAGCTCGACGAGGTCCATAACGCCGTGCGCATGACCACCTCGCTTAAGGATGGCGAGCTGGGCCTGCCCGGCAACCGAACCTTTACGGCCGTGTTTACCGTTACGCGCACCGGCGTCTTCCGCATCGAGTACGGTTGCGAGAGTGACCGCGCCACGTACGTGTCCATGACCAACCACACGTACTTTAACCTTGCCGGTCATAACGCCGGCATGGACTGTGAGCACTTCTTTGTTGCCAACGCTGCCCACTACCTGCCCATCAACGAGCAGAACATCCCCACCGGCGAGATTGCTCCGGTCGAGGGCACGCCGTTTGACTTCCGTGAGCTGCGCCCCGTTGCACCCGGCATGGAGGCCGACGACCCGCAGATTAAGCAAGCCCGTGGCTACGATCACTGCCTGTGCATCGATGGCTATCAGTACGGGCGCAACCTGCGTCGCGCGATGCACGTTGAGGAGATGTGGACCGGTCGCGAGCTGGACTACTACACCACCGCCCCGGGCGTGCAGCTCTACACCGGCAACTGGCTGGGCGACGAGCACGCCAAGGACGATGCCAACTATGGCTGGGGCGCCGGCTTTGCCCTCGAGGCAGAGATGTACCCCGACACGCCGCACCAGCCGCTATTCCCGCAGGGCATTGTGGGCCCGGGTCACCCCTACAGCAATGTGATCGAGTACCACTTTATGAGGCACTAAGCCCATAACGCAACATATCGCACAGCAGCGCCCACCGGCACCTCCCCCGACGGGCGCTTTACTACCTAGTCGCCTGCGACGTTCTTAAACGACTAGTCGTTGTGGGCACTCTTTGTCGAATGTGGCCGCCGCATCATCGATGATGCCGTGTCCTCGCGCGCAATGGTGGCGTCCGTCCCGCTTCGACCGTCGCGTTACGGCGCGAGAACATCCAGCGGAACAACTTGGACGCCACGCTCGGTAACATAGGCTTGCGAACCAAACCCGATGATCACGACTTTCGAAACCGGCGGGTTGTTTCCGGCGGCAACCATGCGTTTCTCGACAGCAACAAGGCTGTCAGACGCCTCTTCGATTTGAGCAGAGCTGAGTTTAACTTCGACCGGAATCCACGTTCCGCCGGGAGCCGCAATGACCGCATCGACTTCTAGATCGCGAGAATCATGATAGTGATAGAGGCCCATTCCGTTTGCTCGCGCATAAACCCACAAATCATGAAGCACCAGCGATTCAAAAAGCAGTCCGAGCGTCTTGAAATCTAGCAGTAGTGTCTCCGGGGTCGCCCCGAGTGCGGCGGCCGCCAGCGACGGGTCGGCGAGGTGATGCTTCTTTGAGTCTCTTAAATGCACCGGAGATCTCATTGCAGGGTTCCATGCGGGAATATCGCGAACGAAACTAACCCGAGCAAGAAGAGATATATATGATGCCGCCGTCTGTCTCGACACCTCTCCGCCAAGATCGGCTACGAGCGTCTTGAGTGTCGCCAAAGTGGATTCATTGCGCGCAAGCGATTCGATGACGGCTTTGACCTTCTCAGGGTCGCGGCGAGAGCCATCAACACGAGATAAATCTTCTTCGGCGACTATGCCGATATAGCGTTTGGCCATCGCGGACGCCGCCCGCGCATCGTGTCCGACCGCGGCGGGCCATCCACCGCGAACAACGCACTCGGCAATCGAGGCAGAATCCAGCGACCCGAAAGCTCCATTGAACTTTTCGCCAGAAATAATGCCCGATAGCTTAACCGCACCGCTGGATTTCCCGAGTTCGAAAAGCGTCATGGTGTCCATGCGCAGTTTGGCGAATCTTCCAGCGCCGCTGTGCATCGGGCGTTCGTCGTCTCGCGGTGTTGCCGATCCCGTAAATATGAACTGGCCAGGCTCACCGCCGCGGTTGTCGCACTCAAACCGTGCCGCGTCCCAGAGTTTCGGAACCTCCTGCCACTCGTCAATCAGCCGCGGCCCCTCGCCGGAAACGGCAAGAGCCGGATCCGTCTCGGCGCGTAAGCGATTCTCGAAGTTGCGGGACGGGTCCATGAGAAGGAGCCTGGACGCCGCACGGGTCTCGGCCGTGGTCGTCTTTCCACACCATTTCGGTCCTTCGATGAGAACGGCACCGAATATACCCAGCAGCTGGTCGAGCTCATTTTCGACAATTCTAGTGTAGTACTTTTTTGGCATATTTATCACCATTGCTACCAGCGCGTTTAACTTAATTTACAGTTTACATTTAACCAAATTTCGGTTCTGTGATTAACCATATTAACGCAATTCAATTAACGAAACAGATTTAGGAGCCATTTTTGCGAACGGCTTAAGCTGTGGTGCAGCCATTGACGTTCTAAAAGACTAGTCGAAAGGGACACTCTTTTCATAGCTCCGACACATGCGCCAACATGCCTGAAATCGGCGCGCTACAGATTGCGCCCATCTACTACTTTTACTCCCGCACCCCTGACCATACGCCCCTATTTTCAAAAATTGCACGTTCGCTACCTGCAGTTTTAATATTGCGATTTTCATCGTGCTTCGAGGTAAGCGACCAAAAGTAGTAGATGGCCCCAATTCCTGGCCGAGGGTATCTCGCCGCTCCTCCACGGGAAAATACGATCCGTTTTCCTCCGCCCCCAGGTAATCACGCGAGCAGGTTCTCGATGGGATCGGGGTCGGAGCTGGGGAGATAGCGGATTTCCAGCTCTATGCCGAGCTCTTGCAGCTCTTTGAAGGCGGCAACGTCCGCATCGTCTATGGCGACTGCAGGCGTCACGGAACGCTTGCCCTCCCCCGCACGCATATGGCCGACGCTGATCTTGGTGATGGGCACCCCGCCCTTAACCAGAGCCAGCGCGTCGACAGGCGAGGCAACCATAATCAAGATCAATTGGCGCGGCGTTGCGGTATGAATGATGTCGATGGTCCTTTGCACCGAGAAAAACCGCGTCCACACGCCCTCGGGCGCCGCGACCCTCATAGGCGCCCACTTGCGCGAATCAGCCGCAATCTCGTCGTTGACGACCAGGACAAGGTTAGTGCCTGCGACTTCGTTCCACAGCTCAACATCTTGCCCATAGATAAAGCGATCATCGATACGCGTAAGGAGAATCTTGGGCTGGGCCATCGCCGCCTCGTTTCGTTCGGCATCCATACGAACAGGATGCCGACAGCTGACTCGACAGCAGGTCAAGCACCAAAGAGGCGTCGCAGACATCACGCCTTCAATATTAGTGCATGAAAAGTGAGAAAAGCTGCCAGAACCCTTGCGCGGATTTGCGATGTCCCGTATCATAGACAGCCGTTGACGCCTCAGTTGCGTCACCACATGGCCGCCAGCGTAGCTCAGTTGGTAGAGCACCGCTCTCGTAAAGCGGGGGTCACCGGTTCGAGCCCGGTCGCTGGCTCCATTGAACAAGATAGCCGCCTTCGGGCGGCTTTTTTGTTGCCGATTTTGAGTGCGTGCGCGCCAATCCAAGCATCGCCACGTCAACAGCGGCCCACTCGGTGGACTTCGGGTTTAATGCTTAGGGGCGGGGATTTACCAAAGTGAAATTTTAATGAAAAGAAACCCAGCTGCAACAATTGCCATGGTGAGGGCTCGAATTGGCCATATAGATCTAAAATAGTCACAATATACAAATGTCGAGAGGCATTGGGGATATAGATGAAAAGAACTAAGGGTTTTCTTTTGTTGGTATTGATGCTGCTCGGACTGTTCTGCCTGAGTGGCCCTTCTTGGGCCGAGGCTGTCTGTCCTGAAGGTGAGCCTCAGCAGTCTTATACGGGCAGCCTGCTGATAACTGCTAAGGAGGGCGATGCCGACTCTCAGTCTGGGGTAAATCCCCTTGTCACTTTTGAGGGGGACGGCGGAACGGTCAAGCTTGACCATATTGGTAGCGGGATTTTGAGGTGGCAAGTTCTTCCGGACAAAATTGCGAACGATCCCTTCTCTTTTGCTGGAACGATATATCTATACAAGGTTGTGAGCGGAAAACAAAAATACGTCGATTGCTATCCGACAAACGGGTCTGGAATTGCATTCACCGGCATTTCGGGGCAGATTGATACACATGTACGAAAGGGAACCTATGTGGTGCGTTGGGTTGGAGCTGCTGCAGGCCCGATATGGATTGCGGTCTTGCGCCCCGATGTCCAAATAGGTTTCTCTCTCTAGACGGGAAGTTGCTCATGGACGCCATATATGACGGAGATGACTGGGTCGATCACTATACTTGGCGCCTGGTCGGCTCGAACGACAATGGGGATGTGGTGTTTGATGGACTATGTCCAAAGCATCTCCATCCTTTTGTCTCGTCGTTAATTGAGAGTTCCGCTCGTGTTGCCCCCTACAGCTCGGCATCGCTTCATGATACGGACGTTTTGAAGACCATAAGGGAATCAATTGACGATGGCACGATGAGCGGCCCGCTGTTTTCTCGGCTTGTGGGGCTAGATGAGATTGGCTCGAAACGACTGCTTGCGGGCGAAAAAGTGGAACTCACTTATCGGTCGATGATTTCAATCCTGCGGCTAGCCGATGTTCTTCGCAAATAAATGAGGCTTCCCTATTCAAAAACAGAAAACCCCGCCAAACGTGATTTCCCTAGGGAAAACCCGTTTGGCGGGGTCCTAGCGTGATTTCCCTAGGGGAATCACGCCATCAGACGAACAACTCAGCCGAGCAGCGCGTTACTCCTCCCAGTAAGCGTCTGCAAGCAGCTTAAAGCAGATCTTCTTGACCGGCTGTGCGCCATCTCCCGGGAACTCGAGCGTGGGCATGTGGGGCTCGCCGGCAACGAACAGCGCGAATTTGTCGTCGGCAAGATCGCCGGCGATCGAGGCGTCGGAATCGACCAGGTCGTAGTCGTCCTTCTCGTCAAACTCCTGGACCAGCGTCAGGCTGCCCGTGGCAACCTTAAAGGCCTCACGACCCTCGACGTCAATCTGCAAGTCGTGATAGCGCTGATGCGTCTCGTAGTGAGCCTCGGCCTCGGGACGCGTCGTGGGAGCCATGACGTTCGCAAAGACCTTGTCGCCCAGAATCGGATGGCTGCCGACCTCGAGCTCCGCCGGGTCGTTCTCCTCGAGCCAGTCGATCAGCACATCGAGACCCTTGAGCATTCCGCGGTATTCCTCGATATCGCCCAATGCACCGTAAATCATCTAAATCCCCTCTCGGATCGTTTATTTGGCAGCTACTCGGTAAATGCATTACCGACGCTGTTGCCACCCACATACGTCTCGACCAGGGTAAGGTCGGGATTGAACACGACAAACTCGGCGTCGCGCCCCAGCATAATGCTACCGCACTTGTCGTCGACATGAGCTAGCAAGCAATGCCGGGGCCGACGCCCAGGCTTTTACAGCTCGGTCACGACTACGCCGTTGTAGACCTCGTCCCAACGGTCCATGACCAGATGGCCGGTCATGGGATCCATGGCATTGAGCTTGCCGCAGGTGTTGGCGGTACGCAGCACCGTCTCGTCATCCGCGCCAGCAGCAATCGCATGCGCGAAGCCGGCAATGGTCGAATCGCCAGAGCCCGTAGCGTTAACGGCGGGGATATCGGGGGTCTTGGCGCGAATGCACGGCCATTATGGAAGCCCACGGAGCCGGCAGCGCCCATGGACACGACGACCCAGGGGATATCGGAGAAGCGGGCATCAGAGGCGAGCGCGGCGCGGAGCTCGTCCACATCGTCGGTGGTAAAGCTCGTGCCCAGAAGGCCGTTAATCTCGGTCAGGTTAGGCTTGACCAGCTCGGGCTTAATTTCGGACTTAAGGGCGGCCTCGAGCGAAGCACCCGAGGTATCGAGCAGCACCTTGGCGCCGGCGTTCTCGGCAATACCCGTGATCTTGGCGTAGTAGCCCGCCTCGACACCACGGGGCAGCGAACCCGAGATGGTAACGACAGCGGCCTTGCTCGCAAGCTCGGCGAACTTGGCGGTAAAGGCATCGAGCTCCTCGGGGGCAATCGTCGGGCCGCTCTCGAGTAGCTCGGTCTGGTTGCCGGCGTGGAGGATGTTAAGGCAAATGCGAGTCTCGCCCTTGATGGGTACAAAATCATTCTTAATGCCGTTGGCATCCATGAGCTCGGCCATGTAGGCGCCCATGTGGCCGCCGAGTAGACCGGTTGCCACAACGTCGTCGCCCAGCTGACCCAGTACACGGGCCACGTTGAGACCCTTGCCGCCGGCGGTCTTTTCGGGCGTCACACGGTTAACGTCGTCGATAATGAGCTCATCGAGCTGATAGCGTGTATCGACGGACGGGTTCATCGTAACGGTGAGGATCATTTTTAGCTCCTTATCTCGCAGGCTCCTTGTGCCTCGCGATACGAGTCGACAAAACGGAATTACAGAATCTTAATCGTGAACGAGCGAACGACGGTCTCCTTGGGCTTGGCGACAAGGCAGCCACGCTTATGCTCAAGCACGTCGTCCTCATCGGAGCAGGTCGAAAGGCCGCCCCAAGGCTCAACTGCCACAAAATCACCCTCGGGCTTGCTCCACACAATGAGATATGGGAAGCCCTCAAAGCTCAGGCGAACGCCCTTGTCCTCGCCCTTTTTGGAAAGCGTGACCTGACGACTCTCGAGTACGTCAAAGATGGTCTCCGCAAAATCGAAGAGCTCGTGCGACAGGGGCAACGTCTTCCCCACCATGGGGTTCTTGGAGCGGTTTGCCACATCAATCAAGCCAGTCGAAGGAACGGCGGTGCAGAGCTCCGCAGCCTCGTCCTTCTCAAAGCGCAACTCGTAGTCCGTATAGGCCTCGCCCTCATCGAGCGGGCACCTAAAGCCGGGATGCCCACCGATAAAGAACGGCATGTCCTCGGTGCCCTCGTTGGTCACCTCATAGGAGACGCGCACGGTATCCCCCTCAAGCGCATAACGAGCGACAAGCTTAAACGGGTACGGATAATCGCTCAGCAGCGCGGCGTTATCCTCCGAAGCCAGGCACATCGCCAGCTCGTTCTCGCTCTGGCTCAGCAGCTTCCACTCCTGTTTGCGCGCAAACCCGTGGCGAGCGAGCTTCACATGATGCCCGGCAAACGTCATGGCGCTACCATCACGCAGGCCTCCGCAAATCGGGAAGCAAATCGGTGCCTGGCCGGACCACACGGCGGGATCACCCTGCCACAAATACTCGCGACCGTCGGCCTCAATCGAGGTAAACGAGCCGCCGGCCGTGGAAACCTTGATAGAAATCGAATCGTTGGAAAGAGCGTATTCCATTACCCATCCTTTCGGACAACTGTTTTCTTCGCTCAAGCGCCCGTTTCAATCCTAACCAGAGAACAAACCCGCGCGCTCGTCGATGTGTCCGGTATCCCAACCATACAACGGGGTACCATACAAACATTGACGTCATTACAGCTGAAAGGCCTTCTTATGCGAACCATCATCCTCTACGCCTCGCGCCACCACGGCAATACGAAAAAGCTCGTGGACGCCATCGTCGAGGCACACCCCGAGATCGATACCCTTGACGTAAAGGCGCTCGGTAAAAATGAGTACCCCGACCTGCACGAATACCATCTGATCGGCGTCGCCACGGGCATTTATTATTCCGAGATCGACAAAGATATGGCACGCGTGCTCACCAACGTGCTGCAGCCGCAGGACAAGGTGTTTGGTCTTATGACCTACGGTGGCAAAAACAAGTGGTACGGCAAGGATATCGACGGAATTTGCCGCATGAGACAGGCCATTTTTATGGGCGTCTACGGCTGTCCCGGTTTTGACACGTGGGGGCCGTTCAAGATTACCGGCGGTGTCCAGAAGGGACACCCAACCGCCGAGGAAATTAAGGGCGCCGTCGATTTCTTCGACAAGATCGAAGACGAGTACGGCGATATCATCGTCGAGGAGTATGCCAAGCGCGAGAAGCGTCTGGCCTACGAAAAGGAGCATCCTGCGGGAGGCCTTGTGGCCGGCGTCAAGCGCACGGCAAAGAAGATCGCTAGCAAGCTGTAACTGTTAAGGTGCTCTTGAGCGTTTAACCCATACGGCGGGTCCGAGCAATTTCGGGCCCGCCGTCTTTATCTGTCGCTATTCGGTAAATGCGTTGCCGACGCTCTGGCCGCCAACATACGTCTCTACGAGGGTGAGCTCGTGATCGAACACGACAAAGTCGGCGTCGCGACCCGGCATGATGCTGCCACACTTATCCTCGATGTGCGCGGAACGAGCCGGTACCTCGGTTGCCATGCGAATGGCGATATCGGCGCTGGCGATACCCCAGTCGACAATGTTCTTGACGCCCTGGGCAAGCGTGAGCACCGAGCCGGCAATGCTCTTGCCGTCGGCGAGCCAGCACAGGTTGTCCTTCATGATGACGTCCATGCCGCCGCTGGTGTAGCTGCCCTCGGGCATGCCGCCGCAGCCCAGGCAGTCGGTGATGAGCACCGTGTGCTGCCAGCCCTTGGCCTGCAGCAGCGCCTTGATGGCGGCAGGGTTCACGTGCTTGCCGTCGCAGATGATCTCGGCGTAGGTCTCGGGGGTGGTCATGGCAGCGCCCACAACACCGGGCTCACGGTGATGCAGACCTCGCTGGCCGTTATAGGTGTGCGTAAAGCAGCTGGCACCAGCATTGATGGCGGCGACGCACTCGTCATACGTGGCATCGGAGTGACCGATGCTGGTCACGACACCCTTCGAGTTCAGAGCAGCAGCATAGGCAGCAGCGCCATCGCGCTCGGCAGCCATGGCGCTCTTAACGATACGACCGCCGGCAGCCTCCTGCCACTCGTCAAAGACCTCCTCGGAGGGGTCGATCAGGTAAGCGGGGTTCTGTGCGCCCACGTGCTTCATGGTAAAGAAGGGGCCCTCCAGGTAGATGCCCTGGATACGGGCACCGCAGAAGTCAGGGCCGCGGCCCTCGTCAGCCTGAGCGATGGCGGCGCAGGCATCCTTGATCTGCTCGACGCCATCAGTGAACGTCGTGGGCAACCAGCTGGTAGTACCGCGACGAGCGAGCTCGGTCGAGCTGATATCGATACCCTCGGGGTCGTTATCGGTAGTTGAGTGGTTGTAGAAGCCATGGATGTGGGTATCGACCATACCCGGTGCGATCCACGATCCCGTGTAGTCCTTGATCTCGCAAGAGGGCTCGTCGGCCTGCCAGGCGCCAAAGACGCCATCCTCGACCATAAGATAGCCGCCCAGCTGCGGACCTGCCGGCAAGAAGAACTTGTCAGCCTTAATTGCGTACGTGCTCATATGCACTCCTTGCTTCTAAAGCAGTTGACTGTGGTGATGCTTATACCCGGTCCAAGTGAAAACAAAAAGCGCCCGCCCGCCGTTATGAGCGGACGGGCGCCCTTACAGGGGGGACGCGATTAAGCGGTGAAGGGGTGAATCGTCACGCCCTTAACCACGCGGTTGACCGTGCCGGTGGGGCTCGGCGTATCGGGCGTGTTGCCCACGCGCACGGAGTTGAGCAGGCTGATGGCCTGGGCAAACATCACGAACGGCAGGGCAAGGTAGCCCTCGGGAAGCGCCTCGTAGCCCTTAAAGGTAAAGGACTCGCCCTCGTAGACGGTAGCGCCATCCTGCTGAACGGCAACGGTATGCTGAGCGATTTTGTCGCCACCGATCTCGTTGAGGATGTCGATGTCGTACTGACGGGTGTAGGCGTCGTTGTTGACGAACACGAAGACGAGCGTCTTATCGTCGACGAAGGACTTAGGTCCGTGACGATAGCCCATGGAGGTGTCGTAGGAAGTAGCGACCAGACCGTGAGCAAGCTCGAGAATCTTAAGCTGGCTCTCCTGAGCAAGGCCGCCAAAGGAGCCGGAGCCCAGGTAGGTCACGCGATTGAAGTCGCCAGCGAGGTAATCGGCAACCTCGGACTCGCGAGCGATAACCTCCTCGCCCATCTTGGCGATGGTCTCGACCCACTCGGCCTTCTGCTCGTCAGAGGCAGTGTCGAAAATAAGGGTGGAGAGCAGGGTCATGCAGGTGTAGGAACCGGTCATGGCGAAGCCCTTGTCGTTGGCGCGCGGGATGAGCAGCGTCAGCGCATTGGGATCATCGGCGGACTCGACGGCAAGCTTGCCTTCGGGAGCGCAGGTGATGTTGAGGAACTTGACGTTGTGGACGAGCTCCTTGGCGACGGCAACGGCGGCAAGGCTCTCGGGGCTGTTGCCAGAGCGGGCAAAGGAAACCACGAGCGTGGGATCCTCGGCGCGCAGGAAGTCGCGCGGGGCGCTCACGATGTCGGTCGTGGCGATGGGCTTAAAGTCGTAGAGATCAGTGTTGCCAGCGTGACGCAGGTACGGGGCGCAGGTATCGCCAACGTAGTCGGACGTACCGGCACCGGTGAAGACAACGGACAGACGGCCCTCGCCCATAGCACGAGCCTCGGCCAGGAAGGCCTCGATGGCCTCCTTGTTCTCGCGATAGATGTTGAGCGTATCACGCCAAAGCTCGGGCTGCTGAGCAATCTCGGCCGTGGTGATCTGGGCGCCGAGCTCGGTGAGCTCCTCGACACTCTTCTCGAACATTTCTAATACCTCTCTCTAGAAGTAATCCTCTGACGTGCAATTATACACTTCGGTTGGTTATCTGGTAGTAACCAGTTAAATGCAAAGAATCACCATATGGAAACGATGCGGACACTAGTTGCTACGCTGGTGGTAAACCTTGCATTTAAACTGATCGGCACGAGCAACCGAGAGTGTATACTCCACAACCTCGTTTGACTCGTTATACGTAGTCCTGACCAAATCGAGCACAGGCGAGCCCTCGACAATTCCCAAAAGGTGGGCGTCGGTGGGACGGGCTATGCTCGCATAGAACTCCTCTTCGGCCACGCGTATCTTTTGCTGAAAGTCTTGCTCAATCACATCGTAAAGCGGCTTGCGCTCCAGCAACGGTCGCTTTAGGGACAGAAATTGACGAACCGGTAGATAGCTGCGTTCGACCATCATGGGCATGTTGTCGGCAGAACGAAGGCGCTTAAGCTTAAAAATGCGATCGCCGATACGCAATCCCATATGCTCGGCCAGATTCTTATCGGCCTCCATCTCGCAAAACTCGAGAATCGTGGTCTCGGGGTCGCGACCCATCGCGCGCATCTGCTCAGTAAAGCTGTAGGACTGCATAAGATTGGTTGCCTTTGCCGAACGGTCGGTCACAAAGGTACCGCGACCGTGCTGCCGAACCACCAGTCCTAAACGCTCCAGTTCCTGCAGAGCCAGGCGTACCGTAGTGCGCGAGAGACCATAGCGCTCCGAAAGTTCGCGCTCGGAAGGAATCATGTCACCGGCGCGATATTCATGGTCAATCTTTTCGGTCAGAATATCGACCAGCTGATCGTACAGCGGTTGCTTACGCGCTCCGATCGCCATCCTATCCTCCCTTTTGCTCGAATTCGGCTAACTACCTAGGGTGTTAAGCATTATCAGTCCGCAACACCCGAATCATCAAGAAAACAAAAGCCGCGCGCTCTTTCGAGCACGCGGCTTTTAACATACACATGGCTTAAGGGGTCGGGGTGTGAGCCGCGTAGGGACACACCCCTCAAGCTAGAGCCTTACCAGATGCTCGGCCAGAGACCAAGCGGGCCAGCGCCCAGGATGCCCAGGACGAAGAGCAGCAGAATGCCCTTGGTCGGGGTCCAGCTGTGCTTAGCGAACATGTAGTAAAGCAGCAGCGTAAGCATAAGCGGGACGAGCTTCGGGACGATGGTGTTGAGGGTGTCGGCAACGGAGAAGTTGACCGGATCCTCGGTAACGGTGCCGTAGGTCACGGACTCCATGCCGTTGCCCAGATCGGTGACGCCGCACTCGACAGCGTTGCCGTCAGCATCGGAGGCGGTAAGGGCGTTGCCGTCCTTATCGGTCATGGCGATGGTACCGGCCTCAGCGGTCTCGGTATCGATGCCCTCCATACCGGTGAAGTTCTCGGCCTCCTTCTCGGAGACGATCACGGTATTGGCGGAGAGGCCACGGGTGGTGCCGTTGGGGATCTGGAGGTTGATCTGGGTGCCACCCATGGTGACGACCAGGCAACCGACGACGAAGACGCCCATGATGGAAGCGGCACGCGTGAAGGCCTGCATGTTGGCGGTCAGAGCGTCAATAGCGCTAGTGCCAAGCTTGTAGGACCAGTTCATGAGCCAGAAGCGCAGAGCGAACTGGACGGCGTTGAAGATCACCAGGAAGATGATCGGCGCAGCAGCGTTGCCGTTGATGGCCATGTTGGAGGTGATGCCGGCCGTGATAGGCACGAGCGTCAGCCAGAACAGGGCGTCACCGATACCACCGAGCGGGCCCATTGCGGCGACGCGGACGGCGCGGATCGTGGGGATGTCAACCTTGTTCTGCTCGAGCGAAAGCACGATGCCCATAACAAAGGTGACGAGGAACGGGTGGGTGTTGAAGAACTCCAGGTTGTGGCTCATGGAAGCCGCGAGGTCGTTCTTGTTGGTGTGGATCTTCTCCAGACCGGGGATGATGGAGTAAAGCCAGCCAGCGGCCTGCATGCGCTCGTAGTTGAACGATGCCTGCAGGAAGCAGGAGCGCCAAGCCATCTTGTTGAGGGTCTTCTGGTCGAGCTGCGGAGCAGGAGTGAGATCCTCGTAGTGCTCCGGGATCACATACTCATTAGATGCCATCTTCGAAGTCACCTCCGTCAGAAACAGCTGCACCCTTCAGCTCGGTCTGCTGCTGGAAGTCCCAGAAAGCGATGCCGAAGCCGATGAGAGCGAGGATGAGCAGAGCAGGGGTTGCCAGAGAATCGTTGGCAACGGTGATGAGCGCGAGGCCAAAGCCCATGAGGAAGAAGCCCCACATATCGCGGTTCATCATAACCTTGAGCAGGACGGCGAAGCCGACGAAGCGCATCATGCCGCCTGCAGCGGAGAGACCGGTCTGCAGCCAAGTCGGGATGGCGGAAGCGATGGTCTGACCGATGGTGGCGCCAGCGATGAAGAACAGGGTGACGACGACGGCGAAGATCAGGCCGAGCAGAGCCATGGCGAAGTAGTTCAGACGCTCGATACCCTTGGTGTCAGCGTTGTGAGCCATGTTGTCCGCAGAGGACATGAGCGGCGACATAAGCGTGAAGACCAGGGTAACGCCGAGCTGACCAAGCAGAGCGAACGGAATGGCAAGGCCGACTGCCGCGTTGGGCTCGAGGCCCGTAGCGATAGCGAGAATGGCTGCCATGATGCCGCCGATGACGGCGTTAGGCGGCTGAGCGCCTCCGATCGGCATGTTGCCGATCGTCATGAGCTGATAAGTACCACCCACGAGAAGACCGGTGTTGAGGTCGCCAAGGATAAGACCGATGACGGCGCCGGTGACGATGGGCTGATAGAGAGACTCGAGGAAGTTGAACTGGTCGATTGCCGCGACGAACGTGACGATGAAGACCAGAGCGACCTGGATGATCGAGTATTCCATCTTGCTCCTCCTTTCAAAATGTATGTACGCACTTTGGATTTCACGTACAGAAAGTCAGGGTTTCATTCCTGACAACGTGGATCACGAGGATTACGAGAAGAGCTTGCTCGTATCCTCAACAGGCGTGCTCGGAACGCGCCTGATCTCCAACTCCACCCCCAATTCCTGCAGCTCTTTAAACGCAGCGACATCCTCGTCGTTAACTGCGACGGAGGTGGCGACTTGGCGCTTTCCTTCCGACATGTGCATGTTGCCGATGTTTACCTTCTTTATAGGCACACCGCCCTTGACGAGCGTAAGCACGTCTTCCGGTGTTTCGGCCACGATGAAGATCTTCTGGCGCGGGCTCGCCTTGCCAATGACGTCGATGGTCTTCTGCAGGGAGAAGAAACGCGTAGCGACGCCGGCGGGAGCGGCCATCTTCATGAGGTTCTGACGCATGGTGTTGGTCGACACATCGTCGTTGGCGACGAGGATGAGGTTGGAGCCCAGGGTGGAGTTCCACTGGGTTGCAACCTGACCATGAACCAGTCGGTTATCGATGCGGGTAAGAAGAATGTTGGGTTCTGCCATGTTGATCAGCTTCCTTTCGTTATTTGCTGACGACAGTTACTTGATCTCCTGAATCGCGTAACGCGAAACATCTACGACGGCACCGGATCGGACTTTAATCTGGACCTTTTCGCCTTCGATGCCTTTGACGGTTCCGTAGATACCGCCGGCGAAAAGAACCTCCTGACCCGGCTTGAGCTCCGTGTGCAGCTCCTTGAAGTACTTCTGCTTCTTCTTCATGTTGATTTGCGACCAGATGGTGTAAATCAAGCCCATGATGACAAGCAGGCCCAAAAGAGCGACCGAGGAACTCAGAACACTGGCTCCGAAATCGGCCATTAGATGCCGTCCTCGTCGCCGAAGATATCCTCATCCTCGGCACCAGCGACGGAAGCGACCGTCTGGGCGGTGATGCCCGTCTGGCCAACGGTCACGGCCTGCTCGCCAAGCTCGGCGAGCGTGGCGTTGCCGCGGAGGAACAGAAGCTCAATAACCATGGGAAGGTTAGTTCCAGTCAGAATCTCGACGTTGTCGACATCCTGGGCAATCATCATTGCCTGGTTGAACGGGGTACCACCAAGCAGGTCGGTAAAGACGAGCACGCCATCGCACTCCTCGCGCATGGCGGTAATAGCGGCGCGGAGATCCTCACCGTAGGAAGCAGCCTGGTCGCCCTCAAAAGGAACGACGGTAAAAGCGGGCTGGTCGCCAGCGACCATAGCGATAGCGCTTGCGAGGCCGGGTGCGAACTGTCCATGACCGGTAAGAATAAAGCCAACCATTCAAATTTCCCTTCCGAAGGTGTGTACGATACGAGTCCGATGTTTTCGGAAGCCAGCGGGCAGGTGCCCTTAAAGCTTCTTGGAAAGCGTTCTTTAAGACCAGTGGTCTCTCAACTGGTAGTAACCACGTGACGTGTTGTTGTCACTATATCACCACAGAAGAGGTCGCTTTCGCTGATTCACACAGTAAAACGTTTTTGCGCCGTTCACGGCGAAAAATCGACCGTTTACCGCTCGTTAACACTTCTACCTGCTGTTTTGTAATCGTTTTGAAATGCCTTGGCCAAAGATCGGAACTTTTTTCGTGTCTAAACAACGCAGGGTGGCTAAAAATGGCGTGTAGAAAAAATGCAGGTCATTGTGAAGATTTGTGAATTGGTCTTTTTGACTTAATACCAGTTAGAACCAGTTTCGATATTATCGGTGAACGGTAGTTTTTGACCGTTCACCGGTTATTTGCAATCGTTTACGGCCGTTTTCCAGGATGAATTGAGGATACCCGATGAAGCACTTGCGCGGTTGCAGGATATTTCAATACTCGTCCATCTCCCCGCGCGCCAAACTCCCACTCCCTGAATGTGCCATAAGCTCTCGCTATTCGTCGTACAAATATTACTTACTCTATTACGTAATTGTTGATCGTTTGTCATTAAGTATGATATAAGATACAAGTATTATCCAAGACATTGGTTGGAGGAGCTATGATCCGCTGGAACGTATCCAAATCGAATGAAGCCATCAACCGTGAACAGGCAATAGCCAATCTGAGGAAGCTCACTCGCTACTGCAAATGGGCCACAATCTGCACCGCCGTGGCGCTCGCTCTGGGACTCCTCGCAGTCATTGCAATCTACGATCTACTCATATTGCCTAGCCTCTCCCAAGGGTTCTGTCTCCAATCCGTAGAGCTTGAGGCTGGCGAAGGGCCAATTCTCGCTCTCGTCGGCGCCGATGAACACACCCCTCTTATGCTTGTCGCGCACGACGGTCATACTGCCATAGGGAGCGCCATGATGGCATGCCTTGCGTTTGCCATCGTGCTAAGCGCATACAGGTTTTTCTCCGCCATTGAAAAGGCGGGCAGGCCCTTTGACCTCGAATGCATCCGCATACTACGTCAAGTAGGACATTTGTTCCTTATTGGCGGCGTTGCTGTGAAGCTTCTTGGTGCCATAGTCACGGGGCTGATACTCTCAGGATTTGGCGGCAACTATACGGATGCGCTTGGCGGCCAGCACCTCGACCTCTCTATGGTCTTTGCAGGCCTGATTATTAGCCTGATTGCCAGCGTCTTCCAGTACGGGTGTATCCTGCAAAAACAAGATGACGAGTTGCTCTAGGGGGAATCCATGATTATTCTGCGGCTCGACCGCATGCTTGCCGAACGCAAGATTTCATCCAAAGAGCTTGCGGAACGCGTGGGTATCTCCCAGGTCAATATGTCGCGTATAAAGACGGGCAAGGTTTCTGCCGTGCGCTTTTCAACTCTTGACGCGATATGCCGGGCACTCGACTGCCAACCGGGCGATGTTCTGGAATACATACCTGACGATGAAGCCGATAGCCTCTTTGGGCTTAAAGATGAATAGCCATAATTAAGCCGCCAAGCACGCCCTCAACGCAAAAAGCCCGCCAGAACGATGCGTTCTAGCGGGCTCAATCAGATATTTCGACTTCGTGCTCGAAAGCTCGGGCAACCTTTAAGCAAACAGGCCGTAGATGCTGATGTTGGCCTTGGCGTACAGGCCGTTGGCATACTCGGTCCACTTGGAGCTGGCGCTCGAAGCCTGCGAAGAATACTGCTGGTAAGCGGTGTAATAGGCGGTCATGGCCTGCTTATAGGTGGCGCTATCGGCGGTAAAGGCATCGTTAGCGAAGGCCTTAGCGTAGGTGCTGTTCTCGTCCTTCCAGGTGCCCTTCGAGCTATCCCACTCGTCGCCGGCAAGTTTGATGATGTAGTCGGCGTAGTCCTTGCTCGCAGTCTCCTCGTTGCCGTCAGAAGGCTCGGTCGGAGCGGTCGGCATGCTCGCGGAAGCATCGCCCACCTTCTTCTTGTAGAGCTTCTGCAGCGTCGCGGACTGACGGACGATCTGCTTGGCCTGGTCCTTGGACACGCCGTACTGCGTGGCCATGGTCTTGTAGTCGGAGGTGCCGATGGAATCCTCGGCGTACTGCTTCATTTCCTTGGAAGAAACGGTAATGCCCTCGTCCTCGGCAGCGTCCAGCAGGATCTTGTTGCGCACGTAGGACAGGATAACGTCGGCAGACGGAGCGGTGTAGTTGCCATCGCTATCCTTGACGGTGTCGAGGCTGTACTGGCTCTCGATAGCCTCGCGCGCGGTGATATCGCTCTTCTTGCCGTTGTAGCTATAGCTTGCCACGGTCGAATCGAGCTGGTCCTCGGTCAGGGTCGACGAGCCGACACCCTTGCCGCCAAAGCCGCCATTGCCAATAAAGAAGCCGACCACCGCAGCAATCACGATGGCGACCACAAAGGCGGCAATCATCGTCTTCTTGTGCTTGGATGCATGGTCGTCCGCATCGGAGTCGTCCTCGTCCTGCCCCTCGGGCATGAGGTTCTCGTCGGCGGCGTCCGCGGCGATCTTTGCCTCCAGGCGAGCATCCTCCTCCTCGGCCGTCGTGCCGGCGGCAATGTGCTCGGCAGACGTGCCGGCGACCAGGTCGATCTTCTCGTCCTCGTCACCGTCGGGGCCTTCGCCGCGCTCGATGATCTGGATACCGTCGATCTCGTCCTTCTCGTCCTTCTTTTGAATCAGACCCATAGTCAGTTACTCCTTGTTAGGAAACATAGTCCTCAATAGAATACGCCCGACGGAGCGCCGGGCGTATTCATTCTTAGGTTATACGCAAACACTTAAGTACTATTTAGGCGTTTGCAGCGTGCGTACCTTAGGCCAGGTGCGCGATAACGGCATCGGCAAAGGTCTGCGTGCCCACGGCCCCCTCGACGGAGCCGGTCTGAGCACGACGCACGTCACCGGTAACCTGCTCGCCCTCGTCAAGCGTGGCGGAGACGGCGGCGCGAATGCGGTTGGCGGCGTCGTTCTCGCCCAGGTGATCGAGCATCATCGCAGCAGAGAGAATCTCGGCCGTGGGGTTGGCGACATCCTGACCGGCGATATCGGGCGCGGAGCCGTGCGTAGCCTCAAAGATTGCGCAGTCGGCACCGATGTTGGAGCCGGGTGCCATGCCCAGACCGCCCACCAGGCCGGCGCACAGGTCGCTCACGATGTCGCCGTACAGGTTGGGCAGCACCAGGACATCGAAGTCGTTGGGGTTTTGGACCAGACCCATGCAGGTGGCGTCGACGATCTTGTCGTTGAACTCGATATCGGGATAGCTGGCGGCCACCTTGCGCGCCACGCGCAGGAACAGGCCGTCGGTCGCCTTCATGATGTTGGCCTTGTGCACGGCCGTCACCTTTTTGCGGCCGCAGCGGCGGGCGTACTCAAAGGCATACTCCACAATGCGACGGCTCTTGGCGATGGAGATCGGCTTGATCGAGATGGCGGAATCGGCGGCGAAGGTCTTTGGCCTCGAACGCTCGACGAGCTGTGAGAGCTCCTCGACCTCGGCAGCGCCCTCATCGAACTCGATGCCGGCGTAGAGGTCCTCGGTGTTCTCGCGCACGATGACCAGGTCGACGTCGCGGAAGCGCGAGCCGTCGCCCGGCTGCGACAGGCAGGGGCGCACGCAGGCGTACAGGTCGAAGTGCTTGCGCAGGGCGACGTTAACGCTACGGAAGCCCGTGCCGACCGGCGTGGTGATGGGGCCCTTGATGGCAACCTTGGTCTCGGCGACCGCATCGAGCACATGTTGGGGCAGCGACGTGCCAAACTCGTCCATGACGCCGGCACCGGCCTCCTGGACGTTCCAGTTGATCTGGACACCGGTGGCCTCGACCACGCGGCGCATGGCCTGCGTAATCTCGGGACCGATGCCGTCACCGGGAATCAGGACTACATCGTGCGCCATAATCTGTTACTCCTCATCTTCGGCGTCGTCAGATTTTTTAACGCTAGCACGCTTCTTCTTTTTGGAGAGATCCAGGCCAAAACGTTTAACAAGCATTTCGCAAATCTCGCTCGAACGCGCCTTGAGATAGCTGCCCTTGCCGTTCTCGGCATCGAACTTAAGGCGCAGCGCAAGCTTCTCGGCAACCTCGGCGTCGATCTCGCCCTGGCAAAACTCGTACAGGCAACCGAGCATATCGCGATACTCAAGGTCGCCGTGGTAGCACTGGATGGCCTCGTCCAGGATGGGCCAAGCCTCGCGCGAACGCTCGACACTCGTGGCGCCCCACACGCACAGCAGGCGGAAGGCGGCATAGCGCAGCGTGGAGGAGATCTCGTCGAACAGTGCGGTCTCGGCGCCCTCAAAGGCATCGCCCAACTGCTCGGGGCAGGTGGTGGCGAGCGCCGTCAGGGCATCGAGGGCCTCCCAGCGGGTCTGCGCCTCGGGGCGGTCGAGCGCCTCGATCAGCGCGGGTACGCAGGGCACGACGCGCTGCGGATCGCGCTCGGCAAGCAGGTGCAGCACGCGGGCGGCAAACTGGCGGATGCGGCGCGTGGGGCAGCC
>URTP01000018.1 GCA_900550835.1 uncultured Collinsella sp.
CGGGTCGCCCGCAGTGGGGGCGACCCGGCCATTTGAGCTATTTTGCAATATAGAGCTTGGGATGACTGCGACTGCTCTCAATCGCCGCCGTCATGATGCCCTCGTCGTCTCCATCAACGATGATGCCGTCGAGGTCATCGATCTGCGCGGACTGATAAAAACTGGTCTTGTTGAACTTTCCCTGGTCAACCATCATGTAGCCCTGGTTTGAGTTGGTAAGGTACATATGCTTGATCATGGCCGAGAAGTCGTGCTCGACGGTAAAACCGTGGTCGGGGTGGAATCCATCGGCACTGACAAACGCCTTGTCGGCATGTAGTTTGCTCATGCAGTCGAGCGTTAGTGCGCCCGCGAGATAGAGGTGGCCCTTGCGCACGGAGCCGCCCAGCAGCACCACCGAAGCGTTGGGGAGATTGAAGCTGGCGTAGTTCGCGATTGCAAGATCGCCGGTGATAATGGTGATCTCGCGCTTGTCCATGAGGGCCTTAGCGAAGTAAAAGCCTGTGGTGCCGATATCAATTACCAGAACATCGCCATCATCAACAAGAGTTGCTGCGGTTGCGGCGATGGCCTCCTTGGCCTCGACTTGGACATTGATGCGCTCCTCGGGATACGAGATTGCGTTGGAGCGAGAAAGCGATACCGCTCCACCGCGTACGCGACGCAGCTTGCCTTCGGATTCCAGCGAGATGAGGTCGTGTCGTGCGGTGACTTCCGAAACCGAAAAACGGCGAACGATGTCGGATACCGAGATATTTGGCTTTTCGGCCAGCCAATTCATGATAAATCGCTGGCGCTCAGCCGGCGAAAGGTCTGAAGTAGATGCCATATGCCGCTCCTTTTGAACAAAAGGTAAAAGATGCGCCTTTCGTAATCGAAATATAACGTATCGATATGAAAAGAACAAGGCAAATTCGAATGAATCAAAAGAACGGAATGGCATGTCACAAATGCATGCGTAGCAGATAGTTCGCACGTAGACGGCCTATAAAGAGTCTCATTCTGAAGGTGCCGCCCAAAAGAAGTACGTTCACACCCGATATTCGACCGTTCACGGAAAGTTGACAATTGAGCTTTCGATGGCTTTTGAAATAGTTTATAAAAGAAAGCCGAAAAGCTTTTGAAACAAAGAAGAAGGCTTTCGATAGCAATAGTGCTAGATGAGAAAGGACCGAACATGGCGATTAAGGTGTTTGCCGACGGCGCTAACCTCGAAGGCATGCTTGACATGCATGACAATGGCAACGTTCAGGGCTTCACGACCAATCCTTCCCTTATGAAGGCCGGTGGCGTGACTGACTACCGCGCTTTTGCCAAGACGGTTCTTGAGCACATTACCGATGTGTCGGTTTCTTTTGAGGTATTCGCCGACGACGAGGCTGGTATGGAAGCCGAGGCTCGCGAGATCGCAACCTGGGCAGACAACGTCTACGTTAAGATCCCGGCGCTCAACACTAAGGGCGAGTCCACTGCCGCGCTGGTCAAGCGCCTTTCTGCCGACGGCATCAAGGTGAATGTCACCACTATCTTCACGCCCGAGCAGGTCGACGAGTTTGTCGATGCCGTCTCTGCCGAGACCCCCTCTATTCTGTCCATCTTCGCCGGTCGCATTGCCGATACCGGCGTAGATCCGCTGCCCCTCATGGCGGAGTCCGTAAAGAAGGCTGCCGTTAAGCCTGCTGCCGAGGTTCTCTGGGCGTCTACGCGCGAGGTCCTCAATATCTTCCAGGCGGAGTCCGTTGGATGCCAGATCATTACGGTCCCCAATGCCCTTCTTGCCAAACGCAAGAATTTCGGGAAAGATTTGCTTGAGTACTCGCTTGATACGGTCAAGGGCTTTGCCCGCGACATCCAGGCACTTGGTTTCCATATCTTGCCCGAGGAGTAGGGGACGAGCATGCTGACCGATCTTCTTAAGCCCGAGCTTGTTGCCTGCCACGTCGAGGCCTCCGATTGGGAGGAAGCGATCAGGGCATGCGGTAAGTTGCTCGTAGGCGCTGGCAAATGCGACCAGAGCTATGTTGACGCCATGATTTCATCGGTTCACAAATTCGGCCCCTATATGGTCTTGGAAGAGGGCATCGCCATGCCCCACGCTCAGGCAGATGGCAATGTGAGCGAAGCGGGAATCTGTATCGTCACGCTTGACCCTGCCGTTGCGTTTGGACACGAGGATTTTGATCCGGTTCACGTGCTCGTGGGCATTTGCGCACCCGACCCCAAGGCTCATCTTGGCTGCTTGGCTGAGCTTTCGCAGATGTTCGAGGACGAGGACTGCGTTGCCAAGCTCAGCGCATGCGATACGCCCGAGCAGGTTTTGGAGACCATGCGTTCATTCTTTTAGGCCTTAATGGCACGGCGATGCGTCGCCGCTTTTGGATAGACGGAAAACCGTCACGTGTAGGAGAGGAAGGTTGCCATGCATATCATCACCGTATGCGGAAACGGCATCGGGTCCAGCCTGATGCTCGCTGGCAAAGTCGAGGAGCTTTGCGAGGAGGAGGGCATCAAGGCCGACGTTGAGTCTATGGACCTAAATGGTGCTTCTTCCGCAAATCCGGATCTGTTTATCACCGTTAAGGAGCTCGCCCCCGAGCTCCATGGCAACGTTGTGATCGTTCGCAGCTATGTGAACAAGAAAAAGATCCGCGAGGATGCCCTTGAGGCCATCAAGGCGGCTGCCGCAAACGCCTAAAGCGGCATAAAAAAGGGCGGTTCCCTGTGGAAGAGGGAAACGCGCCCACGTTAGAGAGAAAGGAAGCGCAGATGCAAGCCATCCTTCCCATACTTGAGTTTATCCAATCAATTCTGACCAAGCCAGCGTGGATTATGGGTCTATTCGCTTTTGTGGGCCTTGTCGCGCTTAAGCGCCCCGCCCACAAGGTGATGACGGGCACCCTGAAGCCCATTCTGGGTTACATCATGCTGTCTGCCGGCGCCGCTGTTGTTCAGGAGAACCTTGCTCCGCTGGGTACCTTCATCGAGACCGGTTTCCACATCACCGGCGTCGTGCCCAACAACGAGGTCGTCGTTTCGATGGCTCAGAGCGTCCTCGGCGTTCAGACCATGATGATCCTGATTCTCGGCTACGTCGTGAACATTATCATTGCCCGCTTTACCAAGTTTAAGTACATCTTCCTGACGGGCCATCACAGCATGTTTATGGCTTGCCTGCTGTCTGCCGTTCTGCAGGCATCTGGCTTCCAGGATGTCCAGCTTGTCATCGTGGGCGGCATGTTCCTGGGCCTCGTGAGCGCTATGCTTCCCGCCGTTGGTCAGCGTTTCACCGAGAAGGTTACCGATGGCGATGAAATCGCCATGGGCCACTTCGGTTCACTCGCCTATTACATCTCCGCTGCAGTCGGTACGCTTTTTGCTAAGGACGCCGAGGAGAACAGCACCGAGAAGATCGAGGTTCCCGAGAAGTTCGCCTTCCTGCGCGACACTACCATCTCCACGGCTCTTACCATGGCCTTCTTCTACCTGGTTACCGCTTTCGCCGCTTACATCGCAGATCCTGCGGTCGTCACCAAGACCGCTGGCGGCGACAACGTGATTGTCTATGCCCTGACCTGTGCCCTGTCCTTTGCCGTTGGTGTCACCATCGTCTATAACGGCGTTCGTATGATCCTTGCCGACCTGGTCCCGGCTTTCCAGGGCATCTCCAACAAGCTGATCCCCGGTGCCATCCCCGCCGTCGACTGCGCCGTCTTCTTCCCCTATGCTCCCACCGCCGTCATCCTCGGCTTTGTCGCTTCCTTTATCGGTGGCGTGGTCGGTATGTTCATCGTGGGCGCTACCCTGGGCATCTTCATCATCCCGGGCATGGTTCCTCACTTCTTCTGCGGTGCTACCGCAGGCATCTACGGCAATGCTACCGGCGGTCGCAAGGGCGCAGCTCTTGGCGCTTTCGTCAACGGCCTGCTCATCACCTTTGCCCCGGCCCTGCTCCTGCCCGTTCTTGACGTCTTTGGCTTCAAGAACACTACGTTCGGCGACTTCGATTTCTCCGTCATTGGTATTACGCTTGGCCGCGCTGCCGAGGCCTTCGGTACCACCGGTGTCTACGCGATTCTTGCTGTCCTTCTGATCGTCGCCTTCGTTCCCAACTTCATCCACACCAAGGGTGCTGTGATTAACCACGTTGAGGAAGAGTAACCCAGGCATACGTTAAGCCCTAATCGGGCGGAGCTCCGATAACCGGCTCCTACACGGAAGCGGTGACGTCTCAATCGAGGCGTCACCGCTTTTTGCTTTGGAGCGATTGTGAATATGAGCCGGCGAGGCGCTGCTTCTGTTCCGTGAACGGAATCAAACGCAATGATCGGCAAAAACGTTTTGCCGCTGGGGTGTCGATATAAAAATGGTAAAACTGCAAAACCGTTCGCCGAGAAGATAAAAACCCGCAGTTCACGCCTTGATAAACGTAGATAAAGTATTTAGCAGTTTACCGGCCTTGTGCAAGCGAAAGGAATCAGGCAGATGGCAATCAAGGTGTTCGCTGACGGTGCAAACCTCGAGGGCATGCTCGACATGTACGAGAACGGCAACGTTCAGGGTTTCACGACCAACCCGTCCCTTATGAAGAAGGGCGGCGTGACGGATTACCGCGCGTTTGCCAAGGAGGTTCTGGCCCACATCACCGATGTGTCCGTGTCGTTTGAGGTCTTTGCCGACGACGTCGAGACCATGGAGGTCGAGGCCCGCGAGATCGCTACCTGGGCTGAGAACGTCTACGTCAAGATTCCGTGCGTGACCACCAAGGGTGAGTCCACCGCCGAGCTGGTGCGCAAGCTTTCCGCCGACGGCATCAAGGTCAACGTCACCACCATCTTTACGCCTGCGCAGGTCGACGAGATGGTCGAGGCCGTTGACGCCGAGACGCCATCCATCATCTCGCTCTTTGCCGGCCGCATCGCCGATACCGGCGTCGACCCCATTCCGTTTATGACGGAGTCGGTCAAGAAGGCCGCCGCCAAGCCCAACTGCGAGGTCCTGTGGGCGTCCACGCGTGAGCTTATCAATATCTACCAGGCGGAAGGATGCGGTTGCCAGATCATTACGGTGCCCAACAGCATCCTGGCCAAGCGCAAGAACATCGGTCGCGACCCGTACGAGGTCTCGCTCGACACCGTGCGCGGCTTTGCCAAGGATATCGCCGCTTTGGGCTTCCATATTCTGCCGTAACGCGAACACTGACTACGCCGCGGGCTGCTCGCCCCGGCCTTTCCTTTCCCTATCGCTCACGCGCTTCGCGAGGGTCGCGCTAGACAAAGGAAAGGCCGGGGCTGCCGACACGAGCTTGCCAGTAGGTTGGTGATAGGCTTCCATATCCTGCCGTGGACAAAGGTACCCCCGCCTGCGCCGTGCAAAATTGAGAGTATTCAGCAAGGTAAAGGCTTTTACCAGCTGGTTGAAGCACGGAACAACCCCCGTTTTGGCTCTGATTGAACTGCCTCCCATTTCTTGGACACAAGAAATGGGAGGCTTTTTTATGGCTGGAAACGCTTTGTACGACGTCGGGATGAGACTGCGAGCGGCAGAGCTGCACGACGAGGGGCACGGCCGCGCGGCGATCGCGGCCCTTCTCGGGATGCCGGAGGAAACCGTGAGAGAATGGCTGTGCACCTACAGGTCTGCTGGTATCGAGGTTCTGGCCATGATGGGAAAGAAACACACCGCCTATTCGTTCGAGACGAAGCTGGCCGCCGTCAGGGCGGTCGTCGACGAGGGCATGACGAAGCCCGAGGCCATGGAGAAGTTCGGGATAGCCTCGCCAAGCCCTTTCAAGAAATGGCTGAAGGCCTACAGGGAGGAGGGCCCGGAGGCGCTCAGGCCAAAGCCCAGGGGGAGGCCGAGGGGGTCCGGCTCCCCGTCCGGGGAGACGACGCGCGAGCAAGAGCTCGAGCGCAGGATCAAGAGGCTCGAGGCGGAGAACGCCTACCTAAAAAAATCGATCGCCCTGAAGGCGGAGAAACGCTCTCGAACGGCGAGAAGGCCGCGGTCGTGAGCGGGCTTTCAGGGCAATACCCCCTCGCCGACCTGCTCGAGTGCGCCGGCCTGGCGAGGTCGAGCTACTACTACGCGCTGTCGCACCCGAAGGCTCCCACCAGGCCCGAGCTCTGGGAGGCCGCCGCCGAGATATTCTCGCGCACCGCCAACGGGTGCGGCCACAGGCAGATCGCCATGTGCCTGCGCGCCGAGCAGGGCGTGCGCATAGCCGACAAGACGACGCTGAAGATGATGCGCGAGATGGGCATCAGCTGCGGGATCCGCCGCGAGACCGACTACCACAGGTACAACTCGTACAGGGGCAAGGTCGGAAAGACCTTCGAGAACGTCATCGGCAGGGACTTCGCCGCCGACGGGCCGTGGGAGAAGATGGGCACCGACGTCACCGAGTTCAAGCAGCCCTGGGGCAAGGCCTACTTCGCGCCGGTCTACGATTTCGGCAGCAAGGAGATCGTCGCCTGGTCCACGTCGCTGCATCCCAACATGGCCCAGCAGCACGAGTTGCTCGACCAGCTCGTGTCCAAGATGCCCGAGGGCTCCAGGCCGGTCCTGCACTCGGACATGGGCTGGCAGTACCAGCAGGCCGGGTGGTGCAAGCGGCTGGAGGAGGCCGGCGTGGTGCAGAGCATGTCCCGGAAGGGCAACTGCATCGACAACGGCGCGACGGAGCAGGTGTTCGGCCATATGAAGGACGAGTTCTTTCGCGGAAGAAAATGGCCTTGCTTCGAAGACTTCAAGAGAGACCTGGACGAATACATCATCCATTGGAACACGAGAAGGAGGCAGGTTAAACTGAAGGGACTGACCCCGGAGGAATTCCGGAATCAGTCCCTATGTGCGGCGTAGGCCGCTTATTAGCCCGTCCAAGAATTGGGGCGCAGTTCAGTGCGCAGCGGGGGTTCTTTCATGTCCGAGGACGCGCCGAAAGGGAAGGTCGCCCTCGGGCCGGACAGCTAAGACAGCTTACGCGACGGTGTAAACCCAGTTGTGCTTATCCTCGACAGCACCGGACTGGATACCAGTCAGGGTCTCGCGGAGCTTCTTCATCACGGGGCCGATCTCGGTGTAGCCAGCCGGGAAGGTCACGGTCTCGTCGGCACCGTAAACCTTGTTGTCGATCTCGCCGACCGGGGAGATGACGGCAGCGGTGCCGCACAGGCCGCACTCGACAAAGGTACCGGCCTTGACCTCGGCCCACTCGACGGGACGCTGGTCAACGGTCATGCCCAGGTCCTGAGCAACCTGAACGAGCGAACGGCGGGTGATAGAGGGCAGGATGGAGTCGGTGTGCGACTGCGGAACGACGAGGGTGCCGTCCTCCTTCACGAACAGCACGTTGGCGCCGCCGGTCTCCTCGACATAGGTGCGGGACTCGGAGTCGAGATACAGGTTCTCGGCATAGCCCTCGCGGTGAGCCTCCATCGTGGGCTTGAGGGACATGGCGTAGTTCAGGCCGGCCTTGATGTTGCCGGTGCCGTGCGGTGCGGCGCGGTCGTACTCGGAAACGCGCAGCTTGACGGGCTTGAGGCCACCCTTAAAGTACGGACCGACCGGGGTCACGAGAATGCGGAACGTGTACTCAGGAGCGGGAGCCACGCCGATCACGTCACCAGAGCCGATCATAAACGGACGCACGTACAGGGTTGCACCGGAGCCGAAGGGCGGAACCCAGGCGGCGTTGGCAGAAACGACCTGCTTGACGGCCTCGACAAACTTGTCCTTGGGGAACGGGGGCATCTCGAGGCGCTGGGCAGAGTTATACATACGCTCAGCGTTCATGTCGGGACGGAAGCAGACGATGCTGCCGTCCTCGGCGGTGTAGGCCTTCAGGCCCTCAAAGACCTCCTGGCAGTAATGGAAGATGCCGCCGCACTCGGAAACATGCAGGGTGTGGTCGGTGGTCAGGCCGCCCTCGTCCCACTCGCCATCCTTCCAATGAGCCTCGTAGCTGTAATCGGTTTTCATGTAGCCAAAGCCGAGGCTACCCCAATCGATATCCTTCTTCTCGACAGTCATATGTCGCTCCTTACATACACAGTTGCATACTCGCGAACCCGCACGCAAAGACCGAAGCCGACCGCGTCGCAACGTCGCACGCCCGGAGCGTAGAGCCGGACGGGGCACGCGAACGGCATCAAAGCCGATGGCACGTCGATTCGCATGCACGAGATTGTACTCCCCGTACGCGTCTGATAAAACGCTTTTCTTTAACTAAGTAAAGTATTTTCATTTGACCGAAGCAGAAAGGCCCGCCACCGTAAAGGGTGACGGGCCTCAACGGCACGGTTTGCGCGCTGGCTCGAGCTACGCGTTCTTTTTGCCCAGCTTAGCCTTAACCAGACCGACCACGGTCGGGATGATCGACACGGCGACGATGCCGATAATCAGCAGCTCAAAGTGCTCCTGCACAAAGGGAATGCCGCCAAAGAAGTAGCCCAACAGCGTAAAGACCGTCGACCAGGTAATGCCGCCCAGCACGTTAAAGATGACAAAGTTGCGCCAATGCATGCCGCCCATGCCGGCGATGAAGGGCACAAAGGTGCGGATAAACGGGAAGAAGCGACCCAGGAAGATGGCCAGGTGGCCCCATTTGTCCAGGAATTCCTCGGACTTTTTGATGCGCTCGGGCGTCATGGCCTTCACCTTGCCCGAGGCGATGATCTTTTGGCCAAAGAAATGACCGATCATAAAGTTGCACTGATCGCCCAAGATGGCAGCCGTCCATGCGACGGCCAGCAGAGCCACGATGTTAAAGCCGCCGTTGTGGGCAAAGAAACCCGAGGCAAACAGCAGCGAATCGCCGGGAAGGAACGGGAAGAACACCACGCCCGTCTCGATAAAGATGATCAGGAACACGCAGCCATAGGCCATAAGCGGGCCGGCAGCGATCCAGCTGGCGATCGCGGTGCGCGGATCCTTAAGCAGCTCGGCGATAAAATTGATGAAACCCATGAAGTAAAACCTCTCAGTTGTGGGCGCGGACACGTCCAAGTTGACCAGTATACGGTTGTGACGCGGCAACGCACACGACCTTACAAAAGCGTGACTTCATTACCAGCAAGTTTGCATAATTGACACCTGTCGCGCAAAGCCGAGCAAGATTGCTCTTCCTAATCCCTAGCGAATCGCTATACTTTATTGAATTGCATTGTCGCGGCGCTAAGGGAGGGCGGCCGGTGAGCTTTATCAATACCATTCGCGAGGACATCAAGACCGTCCAGGCACAGGACCCCGCCGCGCAAAACGGCCTAGTCATCTTCCTTTCTTACCCCGGCCTGCACGCCAAGTGGAACCACGTGCCCGAGCACTGGCGGGGGGAACATGGACAGCGCTCGCTCGCCCGCGTGCTCTCGCAAATCACCCGCCATATCACTGGCGTCGAGATTCATCCTGCCGCACAGATCGGCAAGCATTTCTTTATCGACCACGCCATGGGCGTTGTCATCGGCGAAACCGCCATTGTGGGCGACAACTGCGTGCTCTATCAGGGCGTCACACTTGGCGGCACCGGCAACGAGACCGGCAAGCGCCACCCCACCCTGGGCAACAACGTCACCGTGGGCACAGGCGCCAAGGTGCTCGGCAACATTCGCATCGGCAACAACGTCAAGATCGGCGGCAACTCGGTCGTCGTCAAAGACGTGCCCGATAACTGCACCGTCGTGGGCGTGCCAGGCCGCATCATCAAGCGCAACGGCTGCCGCGTGTTCGAAGAAAGCTTCGATGCCAAGCAGCATCGCGAATACATGCCCGACGATGCCGCCGAGCAGAGTGCCCTCAACCGCCAGGGCATCACCGAGAATGCCCGCCGCGTCAAGGAACTCGAGCGAGAGGTGGCCGAGCTCAAGGCCCTCGTCACCAAGCTCGTGGACGAGCGCTAGAGGCGGACGGCCACCGACAACATTGACGCCAACGCAAAGGCGCGCCAGGGAATCCATCCCCGGCGCGCCTTATTTCTGATGTGACATGCGGGACTGTCCCTTTGTCACATTATGCGAATTGGCTCAGGTAGAGGTCGGCGTAGGCGCCCTCGGCAGCCAGCAGCTCCTTGTGCGTTCCCTGCTCGATAATGTTGCCGTGATCCATAACCAAGATCAGGTCGGCATCCACAATCGTCGACAGGCGATGCGCGATCACAAAGCTCGTGCGGCCGCGCATGAGCGCGTCCATGGCGCGGCCGATGGCAAGCTCGGTGCGCGTATCCACGCTCGACGTCGCCTCGTCCAGGATGAGAATCGCCGGGTTGTTGAGCAGCACGCGTGCGATGGTTAGCAGCTGACGCTGGCCCTGGCTGATGCTTTCGGCATCGTTGGCTACGCGCGTGTCGTAGCCCTGAGGCATGGTGCGCACAAAGAAGTCGACCTGGGCGGCGCGAGCGGCCGCAACAATCTCCTCGCGCGTTGCCTCGGGGCAGCCGTAGGCGATGTTCTCGGCAATCGTGCCGTCGAACAGCCAGGCATCCTGTAGCACCATACCAAACTGCTGCCGTAGCTCGCCGCGGTCCATGAGGCGCGTATCCACGCCGTCGAGCGTAATGCGGCCGCCGTCGATCTCGTAGAAGCGCATGAGCAGGTTGATGAGCGTCGTCTTGCCTGCGCCCGTGGTTCCCACCACGGCAATCTTCTGGCCCGGCTCGGCGGTAAACGACACGTCGCGCATGAGCGGCTTGTCGGGCGAATAACCAAAGCGCACGTGCTCAAAGGAGACGCGGCCCTCCACGCGACCCGGCAGATTGGCAGCCTCGCCCGGCTGCGGATCGGCCTCCATCTCGGGCTCATCGAGCAGGTCGAACACGCGCTCCGCACTCGCCAGCGCGCTCTGCAGCGAGTTGAAAGTGAACGACAGCTGCGTCATGGGTTCGGACGCCTCGTAGATAAACTGGAAGAACGCCTGGAACACGCCGACGGTCATGTGACCGGCGACCAGCATGCTGCAGCCCACGAGCGCAATCACGATCTGCGCCAGGCGACCGATAAAGCGAACCGCGGGTCCGACGGCGTTGATCATAAAGTCGGCCTTGGTACTCACGCGCGCCAGCTCGCCCGAGGCCTCGTGCACCTCGGCAGAGCTCTGGTGCTCACGGTTGAATGCGCGAATCACCAAACGGCCCGAATAGCCCTCCTCGACCGCGCTCGTGATTTTGGACACCCATTCCTGACGCTCGCCCGTCACATCATGCGTACGGCGCGAAACCACCTTGGTCACCAGCAGCGATACCGCCGTAAAACCAAAAAAGATCAACGTGAGCCTAACGCTATAGACGAACATCATGATGATGGCGCCCGTCACGGTACCGATCGATACCAGCAGCTGCAGCAATCCGCGCTGCATACTCTCGGACATCTTGTCCAAGTCGTTGGTCGCGCGGCTGACCACCTCACCGGGGCGATGTGCGTCAAAGTAGGCGAGCGGCAGGCGGCTGAGCTTTTGCGCGATGCGGTTGCGCAGACGCAGGTTGAGGCGTTCGGCCACGCTCGACATCAAAAAGCTCTGGAGCGCATAGAACGAGGCAGCGGCAGTCCAGATCATAAAGTAGACGAAGATGGTCTTGCCGCAGTTCTCCCAGGTGATGTTGAAGGTGGTTCCGTTGGCAAACGCCACCTGCATATGCCCCCACAGCTCGTCGATGACGTGAGCGCTGTACGCCGGCGCGGCGGTGTTAAAGATGACGTAGAACACGATGCTCGCAAACACGATGTAAAAGCGCCAATGGTCGCCGGCGGCCTCGCCCCACAAGCGGCGCACCGTCGCCCAGGTATCCCGGGGCGTCTCGTCCTCGTCTTCGTCGTCCACGTCGCGCATGCGTTCTGCCTCGGCGCGGGCGCGCTCGTCCTCGGCGCGCTCGTTTTCCTCGTAGAGCGCCTGGCGGCGGGCCTCGCGCTCGGCCGCCTTGATGGCGTCATCCAGCTCGAGCACCGCGGCAGCCTGGTCGACCGTTTTCTCAGCGGCGTCCGAATCGTTCGAATCGATAGCATCGCTGCACTTCTTGAGCTCCTCGGTCATGCTACTCACCTCCCTTCATCTGCGACTCCGCGATGGCGCGGTATACCTCACAGGTTTCCATAAGCTCGCCATGCGTGCCCAAGCCCACGACCTCGCCATCCTTGAGCACGACAATCTGGTCGGCGTGCAGAATCGTCGAGATGCGCTGCGCGATGATAAGCACCGCGGCGTCGCGCGTCTCGTCCTGCAGCGCATGGCGCAGGGCCGCATCGGTCTTAAAGTCCAGGGCCGAAAAACTGTCGTCGAAGATATACAGGTCGGCGCGCTTCATGAGCGCGCGAGCAATGGCCAGGCGCTGGCGCTGACCACCCGAGAAGTTCGTACCGCCCTGGGCCACCGGGGTATCGAGTCCCTGCGGCTGATCGAGCACAAAGGTGCTCTGGGCAACCTCAAGCGCATGAAGCATGTCGGCCTCGGTCGCGTCTTCGTTGCCAAAGCGCAGATTACTTGCCACCGTGCCCGAGAACAGCCATGCCTTCTGCGGCACATAGGCGATGCGCCCGCGAATCTCGTCTTGCGAAAGCTCGCGCAGATCGACGCCGCCCAGGCGAATGGCGCCCTTGGTGGCATCGTGGAAGCGCAGCAGAAGCTTTGCCACCGTCGACTTGCCCGATCCCGTCGAGCCCACGATCGCGGTCGTCTGGCCGCGGCGACAGGTAAAGTTCAGATCGCACAGCGTGTCCTCGTCGGCATCGTCAAAACGAAACGACATGTGATCGAACACGGCGACCGCATCCGATTCGTCCTTTGAGTCGGACGTGCTCGCGTCGAGCGTGCGTTCGCCATCCACGATACTCGGCTCAATCTCCAGCACCTGCTGCGCGCGGTTCAGACATGCGGCGGCGCGCGGGAGTGTCAGCACCACCATCTGCGCCATCATCACAAAGAACAGAATCAGGATCGCGTACTCCAGCACGGCCGAGATGCTGCCGATTTGCATCGCATGGGCGCCCACGCGGTTGCCGCCCACCCACAGCACCGCCACCTCGGCAATGTTCATCAAAAAGAAGCTGGAGCTGTCGAGCCCCACAAAAAGGTGGTTGACCTTAATGGCGTTGTCCGCGTACTCGCTAAACACCTCGTCCAAGCGCTGCTCCTCGTGGCGCTCTTTATTAAAGGCGCGGATGACGCGAACGCCCACGATGTTCTCGCGCAGCACCACGTTCATGCGGTCGATAAAGCTCTGCAGGCGCATAAAGATCGGCGCGGCGTTAGCGACCGTAAAGACCGCCGCCACCAGCACGATCGCAACCACGACGCCCAGCAGCGTGCCCATGGCGGGATCGATGAGCCAGGCAAAGATGATGCCCGCCACGGCCAAAAACGGCACCGGCAGCACCAGTTGAATCGTCTGCAGAATCGCCTGCTGGATCACGTTGATGTCGTTGAGCGAACGCGTGATCATCGAGCCCGTGCCAAAGCACTCAAAGTCGCTGGCAGACAGCTCAAGCGACTTGTCGTAGACGGCGTTGCGGATATCGCAGGCCACGTTGGCGGCCAGGCGCGCCGAAAGATAGCAGCCCAGCACCGCGCCGCCGCTGGCCATGCCGGTCGCAATAAGCATGTAGAGGCCGTTGCGCAGGATGTAGTCGACATCGCCCGTGGTGATGCCGGTGTTGACCATGTTCGCCAGCATCGTGGGAACCAACAGCGTACCGACGTTGTCGATTAGCAGCACCAACAACGTCACCGCGACAAGCCCGCGATACGGCTTCATAAACCTCATTAAGAGTCGCACGACTCCCCCTCTCCTTGATTCTCGGCCTGGCTCTCGGCAGCGATATGCTGCTTAAAGGCATCGCACTCATCGCCGAGCGCATGGGAAAATTTTCCGATTAGGCGCATGATTTCGCGTTGTTCCCAGGGCTCGAGCACTTCGAAAGCCTGTTGCTCGGCTTCTTGCGCCGGCAGCGCATATTGCTCGGCAAACCGCATGCCCGCTTCGGTCAAACACACAACCTTGTTCTTACGGCTGCCTTCGGCAAACTCCAACGTTGCGAAGCCCCGCGCCGTCAAGGTTTTAATTGCCGAGTTGATAGTCTGCTTGCTGTAGAACCATTCGCTTGTCAGACGGCTTACGGCAACACTGCCGCCCGCCGTGCTGGTATCGACGAGCATCCAGTAAGCGCAGTCCGAAAGACCGCAGGCGCGCGAGAACTCCGAATAAATATGGTCGAGTCCATTGAGCAACCGGTCGAAGTCGACCAGTGTAACAGCGCTATTCATCTATCCCACCATTCGATTGTCCGATTTTTGACCAATTTATGTCTCTAGATTAGTCCGAGTTTTGACTATCGTCAACAGTCGCTCCGCAAATGTTTGCACTTTTATGGCCTATCGGCAGAAAAAGACCGCCGGCGCGGGGGCAGCGCCAGCGGTCACGTGAAAATCGGGTTTTATTGCCTGTTAAGCGGCGACGGCCTCATAGACCGTAGCGCCCGAGAAGCTATCATGCAGGCTCTTGCCGGCAATCCACGGCAGCTCGACGACCTCGCAGACCGTGTTGACCAGCTCGGAGCAGTCAGTAAAGTGGCCCTTGTCGTTGAGGGCCTCGCAATCCTGAACACGCCAATAGCCATCGGTGTGCGTGATGTAGTACTCGTGATCGTTAATCGACACGAAAGCGCGCGTCTTGGAACGCAGCAGCTTCAGAAATCCTTCGAAATCGGTCTCGACGACATCTCCAGCCTGGAACATGATGTTACCTCCTGGCCCGGCGCCACCACGGCGCATTGATAAACGTTGGTACTCCTTTAGTAAAACCTTTATCAGAGGTTATGCGTTCGTCATTTAGGCAAGTGGTAAAAAACCGCAGGGTAGACGGGATAAAACGTTTAACCATCCCATTTGTTTGTCACATTCTGAAGGTACTTTTATGCAAACCTACTTTCCCAATTGGAATCTATCCTTTTGGCCGGGCAATTGACCGTCTATCGTTTGAGCCCGGCGGGTATGAACGGGACATCTGCAACGCCACCGCAAGGAGACACCATGGAGACTATCGAAGCGCTCATTCACCGCCGCAGCTGCCGCAAATACAGCGATCGTCCCGTCGAGGCCGAAAAGCTTGCACGTATTATCGAAGCCGGCCAATATGCACCGAGCGGCATGGGCCGCCAGCCGGTGACGTTTGTCGCCGTCACCGATCCCGCGACCGTCGAGCGTCTCTCGCAGCTTAACGCCCAAGTCATGGGTAGCAACGGCGACCCCTTCTACGGAGCCAAAACGGTTGTGGTGGTACTGGTCGACCGCAACGTGCCCACGCATCTGGAAGACGGCTCGCTCGCCATGGGCAACTTGCTCAACGCCGCCTATGCACTGGGTGTCGATTCATGCTGGATTCACCGCGCGCATGAGGTCTTTGACTCACCCGAGGGCCTGGAGCTGCTGGCCAGCTGGAGCCTGCCCGCCGACGGCAGCCTGCGCGGTGTCGGTCACTGCATTCTGGGCTATGCCGAGGACACGCTACCCGAGCCCAAACCCCGCCGCGACAACGTCGTCTACGTAAGGTAACCCAGGAGCGTCATAGGGGTAGCTAATTTGGGACGGGGCTATTTTAGCCACCCCACTCGCAACTTATCTTGCCGATGGAGTTGTCGTCGTTTCGTTCGTGTGGGTCGTTTCGGCGCCGTCGCCCTGTTCGCCCTCGTCCTTTTGAGCGTCGGCGATGGTGGAGGCCGCCGCAACGATACCGCGCTGGGGCGCGACGCCCGTCTGGGTCTGAGCGCCCTCGACTATTTCTGTGCCTGCATGCGCGAGCTCGGGCGATTTAAACATCGCGTCCAAGTTGGCACCGTCGCCGGCGTAGCCAAGCGCAGCGAGTGCGATGACGATCACTGCAACGACGACCGCGATCGGAACATAACGATGCCAACCAGCCGGATTGAGTCCGCTGCGACGAGCCGCCCCGCGGCTGATGTAACCGAGCGTTCCGTCGTGCTTGAGCTTTGAGCCCACCACGCGCTTGCGGCCCCACAGCGACGACTCGGCCTGCATGGCCAAGCGAGCGCTTGCCGAAGGATAGCCATATTTAGTGCGCTTGAACGAGCCATCAAACCCCGAGGCGTGTTTGCCCCACGTCACCGATGTCGTGCGTCGGTTAACCGGCGCGGCACTCCGCCTTCTGCGGCTCGGTTTTGAAGTCTCAGCCATATGCCCTCGCACGCCGTAACCAAATCGAAACAATAACGCTTTGGACTGTAGCACACGCGTCGCGCGCGGTCACGGGCGCCTCGCTCAACGGTCATCGTCCTTCAGCAAGCGCCACAGCGTTGTACGGCTTATGCCCAGCACCTCCGCCGCACGGGTTCGGTTGCCGTGTAGATGATCTACAACCAGATGCGCGATATCTCGCTCGGTATCGGCCAGCGGTCGCAGGATATACAGGTCACTTTCGAGTGTCGGGGCGCCAAAGGTTGCGGTCTTAATCACGTCCTCTTGGGCGAGCACTTCCTCCGCCACAGCGCGGTCCACCGCGCCCGCCCCCACCAATATATACAGTCGTTCCGAGACCTCGCGGAGCTGCAGATAATTGCGCGGCCAGCGGTAAGCATCGAGCGTCTTCGTCGCCGCGGCGGACAGCGTGGGCGCTGCCGTCCCAAATGCATCAGCGAGATATTCCAAATAGCGCGCAACCTTTGTCGACGCGGCTCCTTGCTCGGCAATCGCCGGCGCCACGCTCACCGCACAGGCGAAGCGCTCGGTCACAAAGGCGGCTTGATCACTTTCGCCGCCGCCCGGCATGTCATTCGCCGTCAGCACCACATGGCAGCGCGTCGCCAACGCGGTGTCAGTCATCGTGGAAACGAGCTCGCGGAGGCGCTGGGGGCCAACCGCGTTCCAGCCCTCAATGCAAAGGGTCAGCCCCGTTTGGAACAGCGGCGATTCGGAGCTTTTGAGCACATGGCGCCAGCCCCGATCGGTGAGCTCATCGAGCGCGACGGAAACAAAGGGTTGATCGGCAAAAGGACCGTCCAGATAGAGGCGCTTGGCGATCTCGACCTGACCCGCGCCCAGCTCGCCCTCGAGCATAAGGGGCACGCCGCGCGCATAGCTCTCGGCCACCGGTGCAGCTACCGCAGCGGCACCCTCAACGACGCCGTACGCGCTCGATTCGTAGCGGGCCTCAACTTCGTCGGCGTTGAGCCACTCGATGCCCGCATGCGCCGCGGCACCGCGCACCTCGCGGACCACAACGACCCAAAGCCTCCCGCCCTCTTTGTCGGTGGGGCGAACAGTCAGGCTCAGGCGCGCACCCGCACGTCCCATAACCAGACGCGCGCCGTCTCCTATACGGTCGAGGCGCTCAGCGACAAAAGCCGCCACATCCCGCTCAAGCGCCGCATCATTCATGGTCGAAATCGCGACGTCCCCACGCACATCGATTGCCAATGCCGAGGCCCCGGCAGCAGCCAGGGCCTCGGTCAAGATGTTCAGCTTGGCATCGCTATCCATAATTTGCCCCTGTCCGCGGCGACGTGCAGCCGCCGACGGTCGCACGACCGAGTGTTTCAAAATTGAACGATATTGCTCACCAAACACTATAGGGCAGAAAGCGCCGTCCTGCGAGTATAGGTGTTGCCCCGCATCGCCATCCTGGCGGGGCGATAAGAGCTCTTCGGGACTTATAAACCTGCGGACAAGCCATACCCGCAAGAGCTCCTATCGCTCCACCGTGAGAATGCGCTCACCGGCACGCAGCACGCAAATAAGCTACTTCTCTACCAGATTCCCAGCACGTGCTGCATCCCCAAACTCATGCACGCAATGCCAATCCAGCAGCAAAAGCCCAGCGCGATGGGCTTGCCGCCCTTTTTGACCAGCTCGACGATATCGGTATTAAAACCAATAGCCGCCATGGCCATCACAATAAAGAACTTCGAAAGCTCCTTGATGGGCGCCGTAAAGGGCGCGGGAAGCTGAAGCACCGTGGTGATTACGCTCGCCAGCACAAAGAACAGCACAAACATGGGAAACGCGCGTTTAAGGGAGAACGTGCTTTTGGCGTCGCCGCCGGCCTTGCGCGCCAGATGCATCTGCCAGCATGCGAGAACCAGCGTGATGGGGATAATGGCCAGCGTTCTGGTGAGCTTGACCACCGTGGCGCTCTCGAGCACATTGGCGCCGGGATGCATGCTGTCCCAGGCGCTCGCCGCAGCCGTTACGGACGAGGTGTCGTTGATGGCGGTGCCGGCAAACAGGCCAAAGCCCTCGTCTGTCAGCCCGAGCATACCGCTGAGCGTCGGAAACACGAGCGCCGCGATAACGTTAAACAGGAAGATGACCGAAATGGCCTGGGCAATCTCGCGATCGTCGGCATCGATGACGGGTGCGGTCGCGGCGATGGCAGAACCGCCGCAAATCGACGAGCCCACACCCACAAGCGTCGCGATCTTACTCGGCACGTTCATAACGCGGCAGAGCACAAAGGCAATGACAAGCGAAGTCGAGATTGTCGCCACGATAATCGGCAGCGACTGGGCGCCCTTGGACAGAATCTGCGAGAGGTTCATGCCAAAGCCAAGCAGGATTACCGCGTACTGCAAGACTTTTTTAGACGTATAGGTGACGCCGGCGGCGAGCTGTTCGCGACGATTCTTGGGAAAGACGAGCGCCAGGACCATGCCAAAGAGGATGGCGAATACCGGACCGCCGACCACCTCAATTTGTTTGCCGAGCAACGTCGCGGGAATGGCGATGATCAGGCAGAACAAAACGCCTTTCCAGCGCTCGTGTACGATATTTGCCAGTTGCATATGGGATTCCTTCTTTCTATTTCACGTTTGCGACGGCTTATGATACGGCAACATTGAGCGCAGCCTTGCGCAAACACAGACTAAGATGCCGCAATAGTTCTTGGGCAACAGCCGAATTACCCACCGCGGAGAGCTGATTCGCGGCATAATTAACAACTGACATATGAGTTTGATAGAACAGTTGCGAGGCGCTATGGAAGAATCGATGCACGTCGGCGAGCAGGAAACGAGCCTACAGGACCAGTCCTACCACACCATTCGACGCAAAATCGTCTACCTGGACTACAAGCCGGGCGAAAAGCTGGGCGTCAAGCAACTTTGCGACGACCTGGATATGGGGCGCACGCCCGTGCGCGAGGCTTTGGTTCGCTTGGCGCAGGAAGGCCTGGTGCGCACCGTGCCCCAGAGCGGCACCTACGTCTCACCCATCAACCTCACCCTTGCCGAGAGTGCCTGCTACATCCGCGAACATCTGGAAAAGCAGGTGATTGTGGAGTGCTGTGCGCGAGCCACGTCGGCCGGCATCGAGCAGCTCGACCGCGCCATCGTGCTGCAGGAAAAAGCCATGGCCGAAGAGGATCGCATCGGCTTCTTTTTGAGCGACAACCTCATGCATCACATGATTTTTAGCATCGCATGTCGCAGCACCGTTTGGTCGTGGCTCGAAGAGACCAATGCCGACCTGGAGCGCTTCCGCTGGCTGCGCGCCGCCACGCAGGTTCTCGACAATCGGGACATCGTGAACGAGCACAAGCAGATTCGCCGCGCTATCGCCGGTCGCGACCCCATCGAAGCGAGCTTTTTGGTCAGCAAGCACCTGCACATGATGTTCCGCAACCAAACCGAAGTTCTGGACCAATTCCCCGAGTACTTCGAGACCAGCAAGCTCCGCTAACCTGCCAAAAAGGGACAGGTTTATTTTGGCAGGTTTTATCTGGGCAAATGCAACAAGGCCCGGCTCCGCTGCAACGGAGCCGG
>URTP01000019.1 GCA_900550835.1 uncultured Collinsella sp.
CAAGCCGGCCGCCCGCCTGCGCGGTGCCACCTCGGGCTGCATGTTTGTGGGAATTAGCTAACCGAAAGGTTTACACGTGAACGAAGAACCTCAAGTCCTCTATTGCGACGCCTGGCTCATGGCCATCGACAAGCCCGCCGGCATGATCGTCCACGGTGACGGCACCGGCGAGCGCACACTTACCGACTACGCCAGCGACCTTTTGCTGGCGATGGGCGACGGCTTTGCCGCGACCGACATGCAGCCGCTCAACCGCTTGGACCGCGACACCACCGGCGTGGTGCTGTTCTCGCTCGACAAGCAAACGCAGCCCGCCTTTGACCAGATGATCATCGACCACGCGTTCGAAAAGCACTACCTGGCGCTCGCCGAGGGCAAGATCGACTGGAACGAAAAGCTCATCGACAAGCCCATCGCGCGCGACCGCCACGATAGCCGCAAGATGCGTGTCGGCGCCAGCGGAAAGCCCTCTCAGACGCGCGTCAAGGTGCTCAAGCGCCTTAAGAGCCGCCGCGGCCTGCCCACGCGTTCGTATATCGATGTCGAGCTGCTCACCGGCCGCAAGCACCAGATCCGCGTGCATCTGGCCAGCGAGCGTCATCCCCTGGTAGGCGACGACCTGTACGGCACGCCGCGCCCCTGTGGATTGATGCTCCACGCCCACAGCGTGTCCTTTACGCATCCCGTAACCGGCGAGCACATCCACATCGAAGCCCCTTGCCCCTGGGAGCCCTAAACCACCACAATGGGGACAGGCACCTTTGTGGTGGTTTTGCCGCAATGGCTCAGCCGCGGTCCCAAAACGTCTCGATCTGTAACAGTTAGAAACCGTTTTCCGGTCTATCTGTTACAGATTGAGACATTCAAATCCCCCTTAAGGGAAAATCTCAATCTGTAACAGTAACTCGGCAAAATCGGTCTCAGATGTTACAGATTGAGACAAAGGGACGACGCGGTTCGGAAGTATCTCGATCTGTAACACTTGGCCCACTTTTAACGGTCTAGTTGTTACAGACTTAGACAAACCGGTAGACAACAAAAGCGGCAACGCCCGTAATGGACGTTGCCGCTTTTCTATTGAGAAAACAAAATGGTTTTGGCCTTATCCCGTCGCTAGACCGTAATGACGTTGTCCATCGACTGGTACTTGGCGGGCACCTCGCCTGCGGTAATAATCGTTGCGTCGCGGAAGTCCGCGAACTTGACGGGCGCCACCATGCCAAATTTACTGGCGTCCGAGATTACGAAGCGCTTGGCTGTATGACGCATCGAGATGCGCTTTACTTGCGCTTCCTCGATATCGGGCGCCGTGAAGCCCTGCTCGGCGGCAATGCCGTTAGAGCCCCAAAAGCCACAGTTGAAGTTGTAGCGGTCTAAGGTTGCCAAGGCATCGGGGCCAACGAGCGCCTCGGTCTCGGGTTTGAGCTCGCCGCCCAGCACCACGGTACGCATGCCGCGCAAAGCAAGGCGTTGAGCATGGAGCACGGAATCGGTCACATAGGTGACATCTTCAAGGTGTGGAAGATGCTCGATGAGCCTGAGCGTCGTCGAACCCGAGTCGATGTATACAAAGCTCTCGGGCTCCACAAGCGCCGCCGCACGGGCGCAGATACGTTCCTTGTCGTCGTTATGGAGATCGCTGCGCTCATTAAGCGTTAGGTCGCGCGTCACGTGCGCGCGCTCAAGGCTCGTCGCCCCACCGTGCACCTTGGCGATACGGTGTGCGCGATTGAGCGTCTGCAGGTCGCGCCGAATGGTAGACGCCGTCACGCCCAGGGCCTCAGCAAGCTCCGGTACGGTAACCGAGCCGGCCTGCTGAACCATCGACACGATTGCGTTGAGCCTATCTTCCGCTAGCATCGCTTACTCCTCCTCGGGGTACACGACTCCCCAGTCGGCGCGTAGCTTGGTCATCAGCTCCATAACATCAGAAGCATAGCCCAGAAGCTCACGCTTAGAGTCGTCGCCGGCAACGGCCTTCTCAAGATCGGCCATCTCATAGCAAAGGGCGTAAGCCTCGGTGCCGGCGTGGACCTCCTCGCGGTGGCCGTCCGCAGTCCACACGATAGTCGCGTGATCGGCGCGCGGATACTCGTTGACCTCGATATAGCACTTATCGAAGCTAATAATCGAGCGCTTGGGTTGCTTGGAGTGGAGCGTGAGGCTCACAACACCCAGCTGCTGCTCGGCATTACGGCAGACGATGCCGCCCGCAACGTCAACACCGGTCTCACAGGTGTTGCCCAACGAAACGACCTCAATGGGCTGGCTTGCCATAAAGAGACGCATGACGGACAGGGCATACACGCCAATGTCGAGCATGGCACCGCCAGCAAGGTTGCGGTTGTAGAAGCGATTGGTCAGATCGCCGTACTCCTTGTAGCTACCAAAGTTGAGCTGGGCGAGGTTCATGCGACCAAACTCGCCGGCATCCATGCGACGGCGCAGCTCTTGATACAAGGGCATATGAAGCACCGTGGTGGCGTCCGTGAGGACGACGTTGTGCTCGTCGGCGATGGCACGCGCCTCGTCGAGCTCAGCGGAATTGAGGGTAATGGCTTTCTCGCAGAGCACGTGCTTGCCGGCGGCCAGCGCGTCACGCAGATAGGTGATATGCGTGTTGTGCGGCGTGGTGATATAGACGGCGTCGATGCCCGGATCGGCGTAGAGGTCCTCAACCGATTCATAGACCTTCTCGATGCCATACTGCTCAGCAAAAGCCTGAGCCTTGGACAGCGTACGGTTGGCGACGCCCGCAAGCTTGCGGCCGGCAAGAGCGAGAGACTGGGCCATCTGGTTGGCGATAACGCCGCACCCGATCACAGCCCAACGAAGCTCGGGAGCCGTAAAAATATCGTCGGGGAACGGCTTGTCCTGGACCGAAGCGAACGCTGCTTTTGCGGCTGCCGCGGAGTCGAGTGGAGCCTGCTTGGAATCTACCATATGTGCCTCCTGTGTCATAGAACGTCTTGCATTTCGGATAGCTCTATATTCGCACAAACACGCGCGTCTGTGCGTGTTTGTGCGTATCTCACCGCTAAACGGTCATTTTTGTCCCGTAAACGGCGCATCTATACGCATATTCACGCAATCCCACGCACGCAAATACGCACAAATGCGAACCGGTCATTGCTCAGAGACAGGGGCTTATGCTTAGAACTCAAAAGACAGGATGATCCGCTTCGCCTCGTCGCTCATGGCGCGCTGCAGCTCTAAGGACCGTCCCAAACTGCCGACAGAAAAGGAACGTTCCAAACTGCAGACAGAAAAAGAACGTCCCCAGGCGCCGGCATTTCAAGAGCACTCATTTAAGTCTGTCCCCAATGAGTGGGAGTAATCAGAGACCCTTTGCGAGGGAGGCCGGACGTGGCCTTCCTCGTTTTTATTCATGGACTTTAGTCCGTGCCGCGCGGCACGCGCGGCATAGAAAGCCACCCGCTCAGCGGGTGGAGGCCAATTTCCGCTACGCGACAAAAACCTTCCCCCTAGCATGAGGATTGTTCAGGTCATCATACTAGGGGGAAGGTGATTGCTGTGGCCCAGAAAGCCAACAGCCTCGCGCACACGAAATGGCTGGGCAAGTACCGCATCGCACCGAGGTCAAGCTCATCGCCGCCAGCGTCGGGAAGCACCCCGAGGTGCGCTTTGCCGCGAGCCGCACCTCGGCCCACGCCGACCTCTACGACCGCATGGAGCAGGCCCTGTGCGAGCGCGTGGCCAACGCGGTGGAGGTCGTCCGCTCCGACATCAGCCCCGCGCTTCTTGTCCACACCGGTCCAAACCTCGTGGGTGTGGCGGTCCAGGGACTCTAGCGGAGGCGGGGCGTCCTGCCCCAAAAACAAATGCAAAAGACGAGCACTTCTTGTCGCTCAATTGGCAAGAAGCGCTCGTCTTTTCTTAACGCGTTGTATGGCGGAGAGAGCGCAAGTTACGCGAGCGCCCTTCTTGCCAGCTCGGCCGCGCCGAGGATTCCTTGGTCGCCGCCGCAGCCCGGGGCGCAGATGTAGCTCTCCATGTCCTTAAGCTCGGCGGTCTGGATGTAGCCACCCAGATATTCGAGGGTCTTCTTGCGGACGATGCCGTAGAGCTGCTCCTGGTGCATCACGCCGCCGCCGAGGACGATGCGGCGAGGCGAGTACATGAGCACGAGGTTCGCGCACATCTGCCCCAGATAATCCCCCTCGAGCGCCCACACCTCATCGTTGTCCGCGAGCTCGGCCGCGGGCTTTCCCCAGCGCGCGGCGATGGCGGGGCCGGAGGCGAGCCCCTCGAGACAGCTCGCGTGGCTCGGGCAGACGCAGCGTCCCTCCTCGGTGGGACGGGTCCTTACCAGCATGTGACCGGCCTCGGGGTGCAGCATGCCGTGAAGGAGTCTGCCCGCGCACATGACGCCCGCGCCCACGCCGGTGCCGATGGTCACGTAGACGGCGTCCTCGAGCCCCTTGCAGCAGCCGAAGACCACTTCGCCGAGGCAGGCAACGTTCACGTCCGTGTCGTAGGCCACCGGAATCCCGAGGGCGTCGGCGAACGCGGCGCGAAGACCATGGCCTCGCCACGCGAGCTTGGGCGTCTGGAGGATGGAGCCGTAGCGCTCGTCGTTGGGGTTGACGCAGGTCGGGCCGAAGGCGCCGATGCCCAACGCGTCCACATCGCGGGCGGTGAACCACTCGATCATCTGCGGGACGGTCTCGGCGGGCGTAAGCGTCGGGGTCTCCATACGGTCGAGGACCTCGCCGTCGCCGGACACCACGGCACAGACCATCTTGGTCCCGCCGGCTTCGAGGGCGCCGAGCCTCATTTGCTTTTCGCTCATGTGATCCTCCTTACAAAGGGACGCCCGCAGTCATGGTCAACCGCGGGCGCCCATAACGTTGGCTTGTTTCGAGGCGACCCTACCTGGGCACGCGGTCCTGCCTTGCGGCAAACGGGGCGAGCACGGCGTGCGGCTCGCTTTGGTACCAGTAGGCGACGGTGGAGATGTCGTCCTCGCGCTCGTAGAGCTTGATGTCGTCGTTGCCGAGGTCCTGGAACGTCACGCGCAGGTCCTCCTTGAACGAGATCGGGTCGGGAAGGTGCCACCTGTAGAGGCCGTGCCTGGGCAGCGCGTCGTCGTTAGTCGCGAGCATCGGATTCGGGTTCGGCTTGCCCGCGCTGAAGCGGTCGCGCGTGGCGTCGCGCGTCGAGCGGTACGGGTAGCCGGCGAACAGCGTGTTGAAGCACTGCGCCTCGGGCAGCGCGTGGGGCGGCCTGTCGAGGAAGGCCCAGGCACCGCCGAAGTAGTCCTCGGCTCCCGTCGAGGTGACCGTGGGGAACTCCTCGTCGCCGTCGAGGAAGAACTTCATCTCGCCCTCGCCCCACCAATAGCGCTCCAGGGCGCACAGGGCCATGTAGGTGCCGACGTAGTAGCCCTTGCCGCGCACGCCGTCGAGCACGGTGTAGTCGACGCCCCTGCGGGTGCTGCGCTCGCGGTTAAAGCGGGCGTGGAAGTACATGGCGTCGTCCGGCACGTCGGTGAGCGCGTAGTTGAACGTGTAGAAGATGTACTTAATGAACCCGGGGTGCTCGCTCGTAAGCGTGACCTTGGCGTGCTTCCTGAAGGGCATCTCGAAGTAGCAGTTCATGCCGCCCGTCGGGTTCACGCAGATGGGCATCGAGTTGACGATGGCGCGCTCACCGAAGCCGTTGCAGAAGAAGTCGCCGACAGGGCACTCGACCGAGGGGGTCTCCTCGTCGTCCCAGTAGAAGCGCAGCACGAGGTCACGCATGACGAAGCTGCCGGCGGCGGTCTTGTCGGGGACGGTCATCCAGATGTGGCGGATGATGCCGGGGCCCTCGATGTCCGCGAGCGTGATGGTCTCGCCGGACTCAAGGGGCACGCAGCACGAGCCCTTGCGGCCGACGCCGAGGTGGCTGGCCGACATGGCGGCGCGGCCCTTCTCGCCCGTGATGTTCTCGGGGGTGATGGCGCGGCTTTCCTCACCGCCGTGCATCCACACGTCCTTAAGGAACTCTCTCATCGTCGACCTCCTCTATTCGTCGTCGTCGCACTCGGCGGAACTGGCACCGTTCACGTAGATGATCTGCTGGCGCGCCTCGTTGACGAGGGCGTCGAAGTCGAGTTTCTCGTCGGGGCGCGCGAGCGCGACCGTCATGGCGAGCGGGAGGTTGACACCCGCGATCACGTGGATCCGGTCGGAGGCGAAGCGGGAAAAGCGCTGGTTCACGCTGCCGCCGTACGCGTCGGTGAGGACGACGACCTCGTCAGTGCCCGAAAGAGCCGCCTCGACCGCCGCGTCGAGCCCCTCGCCGTTGTCGTTCACGTAGGCGCACACGGCGTTGACGGCGTCGCCCTTACCCGTAAGGAACTCGAGGGTGTCCTTGAAGCCCTGGGCGAGAAGGGAATGGCTCGCCACAACTATCTTTCTCATTGATTCACCAATCTCTTGGGTCGAAGCTAGGCGAGGATGCCGGCGGCGGAGGCGACCATCGCGAGGACGATCACCACGAGGATGAGGGCCGTCATGCTCGCGTTCTTCTTGGTAAGAAGGTAATACGCGCTTCCCGTGATGGCGGCGGGGATCATGGCAGGCAGGATCTTGTCGAGCAGCGGCTGAATCTCCATCGCGACGTCGCCGAAGCTGAAGCTAATCGGGCAGGTGACGCCGATGACCGAGGCGATGAGGCAGCCGACCACGGTGAGGCCGAGCACGGAGGCGGCGGCAGTGAGGTTGGGAAGCTTCTCGCTGAAGTCGGTGACGAGCTTCACGCCCTGCTTGTAGCCGAACTCGAGGGCGTGCATGCGGACCCAGAAGATGGCCAGGATGAGCGCGAACCAGATGCCGGCTCCCACGGGGTTGCCCTCGATGGCCATGTAGGCGGCGATGGAGCCCATGATGGTCGGGATCATGGTCATGAGCAGGGAGTCGCCGACGCCGGCGAGCGGTCCCATGGTGCCGATCTTCAGGTCTTGGACGGCGTCCGCCGCCGCTAGGCCGTCGCGCTCCTCCATGGCCACGCAGGCGCCAAGGATGATGGCGGCGAGCCAAGGCTGGGTGTTGTAGTAGCGGAAGTGGTTGTTGAGCGCTTGCTTATAGTCCTCGTCGTTCGTGTAGATCTTCCTCAGGACCGGCGAGAGGGCGTAGGCGACTGAGGCGCCCTGCTGGGTCTGGTAGTTGAAGGTGCACACGCTCATGAGCCAGCGCCAGTTCGCGTTGCGCAGGTCCTTCTTGGTGACCTTGTAGCCGGAGGGCTTGCCCTCGGCGACGGCGGTGATGTTCTCGTTTTCCATGGTTACTCATCCTCTCCGATGAAGGCGTCTGCGGAAGCGTGGGCGGCGAGCTCGGTGTCCCTCTCGGCACGCTGGTAGAACGCAATCGCGAGGGCAACGCCGACGATGGCGGCGCCGATGATGGGCACGTTCAGGAAGGCCGAGAGGAAGAAGCCGGCGAGCAGGTACTGGAAGTACTTGGCGGTTGGCATGTAGCGGAGCAGCATGGCGATACCGATGGCCGGGAGCATCTTGCCGGCGAGGGTGAGGCCGGAGAGGAACCACTGGGGCATGACCTCGAGGAGCCAGTTGACGGCGGGCTGGCCGAGCGTCACGGAGACAAAGACGGGCAGGGCGGCGCACAGGCCGAAGAGCGCGGGGCAGACCCACAGGATGGCGTTCATCTGATTGAACTTACCCTCGTTGCAGAACTTCTGGGACTTCTCGACGACAAAGCCGTTGAGGATCTTGGCGACGACGTCGAGCTGGATGCCGAGCATGCCGACCGGCAGGCCGATGGCGAGGCCCGTGTCGGAGCCCAGGGTCACGCCGTAGGCGGTGGCGATGATGGCCATCGTGCCGTAGTCGGGAATGGAGGAGCCGCCGAAGCCCGCGACGCCGAGCTGCATGAGCTGAATGGTGCCGCCGATGACAAGGCCGGTCTTCCAGTCGCCCATGACGACTCCGGTGATGAGGCCCCAGAAAACGGCGTAATTGACGAAGATCATCGGGATGCCGTAGTAGTCCACGTGCTTGATGAAGGCCAGCAGGGTCAAAAGGACGACCTGCAGGATAGTGAAGTTGACCATATTTCCCCCTTAGATGAGGTCTGCGACGGAGACGGGCTTGTCGGCGGGCACGAACTGGGCCGTCACCTTGACGCCACGGGCGATGAGCGCCTTGTAGCTCTGGACGTTCTCGGCGGAGGCGTAGGCGCGCTGGGTGAGCTGGATGCCGTCCTCCTTGACGAGCGAGCCGCCGACGACCAGCGACGGGAGCTCGACGCCCGACTCGACCAGGCGAAGCATCGTCTCGGGCTCCTTGGCGATGACGAAGACCTTCTCGCGGTCGTACTTGCCCGCGGCGAAGTTCTTGAGCGCGGTCTGCTCGGAGATGATCGAAACGGCCATGCCCGCGGGGCGCGCCATCCTCATGGTGGACTTCAGGACCTCGTCGCCGGCGACCTTGTCGTCGATGACCATGACTCGGGTCGCGCCCGATACCGGGGCCCACTGCGTCACGATGATGCCGTGAAGCAGGCGATTGTCGATTCGTGCCATAACAACACTCATGTTTGCTCCTATCAAATGAAGTTTTACGTTCGGTACTGCCTCGGCGCTATCCGGATTCGCGCCGGGCAAGGGGTTATCGGATTATTGAGGACGCGCGGTCAGCTTGCGGCGGCGCGGGGAAGGTCACTCGTCGAGCAGGAGGTCCGAGGAGCCGAGGCGCTCTTCTCGCGCCGGGGCGGCGCTCACGCTTATGTAGTCGAAGACATATGCGATCTCGCTTACGGGAACCTCTACGCGATAGCGCGTCGAGATGCTCGAGAAGCTCTGCCTGAAGGACTCGATGAAATCGGCGCGTTCCTCCTCGAAGCGGTCCTGGCCAACGTAGGTCTCAATGGGGTTTCTGGTAACAAGGCGCTCGACGAGACAGCAGAGGTGAACGTAGAGCCCAATGATGGCGTTGCTGCCGATCTTCTCGCCTGTCCTGCGCTGAAGCTCGTGCACGGCGCTCTCGATCTCATGGAATAGCCGCTCCGGGTCGAGGATGGTGATGGAGCGGATGACGTTCTGCAGCGTCATGTTCGAGAGCAGCTTCTCGTGGAAAGAAGAGAGCTCGGAAGCGTCAAGCCACCTGCCGAACACGGCATCAACCTTAGAGGCGGACGCCGTCGACATGATGTCCTCGAGGGCGACGAAGGGGACGGAGGCGACCCCGGGGTCTCCCGTGCCGATGACGGCGCAGACGCGGTGCTCGGAGAAAACGGCGTCGTTCGACCCGTTCGCGACGAGCTGCTTGAAGGGCCTCGTGAGCAGGCGCGCGCCTATGGTGCGCGGGAGGCTCTGCGAGACGAGCTGGCGTATCCTCTCCGCGGCGTCGACCCCGGACTCGGAGCAGAAGACGATGGCGTCCTCACGGTTGACGCGCTCGATCACCTTGCAGTGCATCACGCACGCGGCGGTCGCATCGCCAAGAACCTCGGCGATGGACTTGCCGCCGAGCAGCCCGACCCCGATCTCGAGCGCAAGACCGGTAGAGACGTTGTTCACCACGCCGATAGTGGAGTCGGTAACGTTCTCGAGGGCCTTATAGGCCTCCTCCAAGGAGCCCATGTCGACGAGGAACACGACCCCGGTGCAGTAGGAATGGCGGTCGACGAGGCGCTGGAGCGGACCGACGATGTCCTTCAGCTGCTGGTCGTAGGGCATGTCGACAGCCTCGTACACATGCATGCCGAGCATACGGTTCGCCGCGTCGGCGATGCTCGTCGCCGTTGAGTAGCCGTGGGACAAGATGACGCAGAGCGTCCGAAGGGCCTTCGCATCGCGAGACTCCGATGCGACGCACAGCGTCAGAAGCGTCTTCGTGAAGTGATCGAGCGAGATTCCCAGCGCCCCTTCCACGTCTGCGGCGACCTGATCGGAGACACTCGAGGCAAACGGCAATTCGGAGGTCACGGCACCGAGGAGATGGGAGATTTGCTCCGCACAGGCAGACTTTCGCTTAGCCAGGCCGATACCCGGCCACAACTGCAGGCAAATCTCCTGGGCCAGTAGAAAAGCGACCTTCCTCGAAAGCTCGATGCCATAAGAAGAGCCTGCGTCGGCAAGGACCGCGCCCACGACGCGCTCGAAGGCGCGCGACCTCGAGGAGGCGACGCCGTGGTCGAAGATCAAGTGATCCTCAACGCCGCGCACAGCGGAGACAGCTTGCGAGACAAGCTCGGAGACAGAGAGCTCCCCGGCGCAGAATCGCTCATCGAGGGAGCACAGGGCATCGAGCGCCTGCTCGACCGGCCCTGTGCTCTCGGCGGCATCCAGAGACGCGTCGATCAGAACGCCATCGTCGGGCTGTTGATCGATCTGCGCGGAGGAGAGGAGCCCGCTGGGAAGAAGATACGGGCGAACGACGACGTAGTCGCCCTCGCGATTGAGGAACGCTTTGGCGCAGCAGTTCGTCACGCAGGCGCGCAAGCCGGCGATGTTATCGGAAAAGTCCGCGTTCACGAGGCAACGGTATGCGCCGCGGCTGATCTTCACATCAGAACCGATTCGGCACCCCTCGCTGCGCAGGAAGCTCAAGATGAGATCCTCGCGCTCCTCGGGGGTCCGCTCCTTGAGTGAGGGGACGCGGGCACAGATGGGCATTTTGCTGTAGGCCGAGGAAACCTTCAGGTCATCGGCGGAAAGCGTCGTCGAAAGAACGAGGCGAGCGCGCGGCGCATCCTGGGAGGCATCGAGCCCGAGGGCCGTCGCAAGGCAGTGCTCCATCGCAGAGGGAGAGAGTGCCTCGATGCCGTTGACAAAGACCACACCCCCGCGCGCTTTCGCGATCGACTCGTCAAGAAGCCCGTTGAACGAGGCGGCGTCCGGGACCCCGGCGCAGTCGATGCGCACATAGGAGGAGTCGCGGGACAGCAAGCCCTGGTTCTTGCCGTACTCGTACACAAGGCGAGAAAGGAAAGACTTACCGACACCCACGCCGCCGCTCAAGAGGATGGGCAGGCCAAACGGAGGGTACTGAACCGCAGCCTTGCACTGCTCGACAACGGAGCTGAGGCTCATGTCGAAGCCCACGGCACGCGCGAAGTCGCGGTGATCGGCGATTCCCGTCGCCTGGATGAGGTCGGCGAGCGAGGCGTACTCGCTTGCAGAGAGCTTTACCTGAAAACGCTTCTGGAACGCGCGGCGATGAAAATAACGGACAGGCCTGCCCGCCACCTTAACCACAAGACCGGCGCGAACAAGGTCGTTGAGGTACTGGCTCGCCAGGCTCCTGGAGATGATGAGCGTCTCGGCGATGTCGGAGGTGGACAGACGGGCAAGGTCGTCGAGCGAGACGGCAGAGGTGAGGGCCTCGAGATGCTCGAGAATCCTGTCCCTCATGTCGACGGGTTTCTTTGCCAAGCTGTCCTGTGTGGTCTTGTCCATGACTTCTTACCTCCTCGTACAAGGAGTATAAGGGGAGAACAGAGAACGGAAGGGGGCGCGTGGGGGAATCAACAGCTCCGAGGAAAAGTCCACCACTTGAGGGGCAGAAAACAACGGCCATTGAACATTCAGGGCCGACGCTCAACACTTCGGCTCGACACTTCGCTTTGGAAAGGGCCCGGCGCGCCGGGGTCCCAACATAAAGAAGGGCCCCGGCGCGCAGGGCCTAAAGCTTAATCATGCGCGCGGCGATGCGGGCGCAGTCGCAGGCGGCCTTCTTCTCGAAGGTGTTGTAGTCGACGACCCGGCCCTCGGCGCAGGGCTTGTCGCTGATGGCGCGCACGACGACGAGGGGCACGCCGTTGAGATAAGCGGCCTGCGCGATGGTGCAGCCCTCCATCTCGCAGCACAGGTCGCCGAAGGTCGCGAGGATTCGCTCCTTCTGTTCCGCGGGCGAGACGAACTGGTCGCCGGAGACGACGCGGCCCTTGAGGACCTTAATGTCGGGGGCGACGGCGGCCGCGGCGGCGCACGCCGCCAGCAAGGGCCGGAACGGATCGCGCAAGATCAAGGCGTCGCCCGGGAGGTCGGGCGTTACCGTCAGCCGGCGCCGCGTCTGCCGCATCATGAGGGAGAACGGCCTGGCCGGCGCATACGGCAGGAAGAGGTTCAAGGTGCACCCCGGGGCGGTCAACGAGGCCGACGTGTCGAACGTCGTCGCGCGCGGCTTCGGCGGCAGGGCGCCGTGCACCCATATATGCAGCGACTTGGCCTGCGTGCGCGTCGGGGCGTCGTGGAACTACGTCTGCCTGCTCGTCGACCTCTGCAACGGGGAGATCGTCGGCCACTCCGAAGGACCGAGGAGGGACGCGCGAGCTCCGAGCCAAGCTCTTGGATTACGTGCACTGGTACAACAACTTCAGGATCCACTCAACGCTGGGCTACATGTCGCCGGTCGAGTTCAGGGAGGCGGGGCCGTCCCTCCCGGAATCGTCCAAATAAGTGTTGCCAATCCATAGCCAATCCAGCCATCATCTTCGCGAAGGCGGACGTCAGGAAAAGCTCGGCTTGAGCTCGGTCGGACGCGGTCTGTGGGGCATCATTCAGGCTCAGGGGGTCTCCTTGTCTTCTTCGGTCGCAACCTGAATGATAGGGACGGCCCCTTCTCTCTTTCCCCTTCGTTTTCGACGCGTCACCCTCTCGGCGGGCTTAAGGCCCACGCTCGCGGGTGCAGGGGCTACGCCCAAACCCCAAAAACGTAACGCCGTGCTCGAAGCGTTTCCGGACGTCAGCGTAATCTCAAATCCCGTTCGTCAACTCATGGGCAAGCCACCTGAGACTACTCATTTCTCCTACTGGCAATGAAGACCTGCGACCTGCAGTTTTGCAAACTGCTTGAAAGCCACCTGCGTTGATTCACTTCCTATTGCAGCTGGCGGCTTGCACGCGAAAAGGCATTTAAGTTTCAAAACGGGCGTTTTCGGCGCTATCGAGCCTCCAAAGGCATCCCGCCGCGCCCTTTGGGACAAAAACAAAAACTCAAAGCCCTGAGTTCGAAAATAGTTTTTGGAGTTGTCCCGACTTTTGTCCCCGAAGCCGACGAAACGCGACAGGGTGTCACCTGGCGGCACTCGATTCGAGACGGCACCGAAAACTGGATGCAACCGGAATGACAGGACGGCAGAACCGAAGCCATCGAGTAGGGATAGAAAAAGGCCCGGGTGCCATGGCATCCGGGCCTTTGCTAGAAACTTGATGTTGCGGGCAGCTTAGAACTTGTGGCCGCACTTCTTGCAGACGCGCAGCTTGTTCTTGCCGTCCTTCTCGTGACCGACGCGGGTAACCTTACCGCACTCGGGGCAGACGAGATTGACGTTGGAGGCGTCGATGGGAGCCTCCTGCGAAACGATGCCGCCCTGCTGGTTGGCAGCGTTGGGCTTGACGGCCTTCTTGACGACCGAAACGCCCTCGACAACGACCTTGTTCTCGGCGGGGAGAGCACGCAGGACAACGCCCTGCTTGCCGCGATCCTTACCAGAGAGAACCTGGACCTTATCGCCCTTCTTGATATACATATATCTCCCCTAACTACAGGGTCTCGGGAGCGAGCGAGACGATCTTCATGTACTTCTTGTCACGAAGCTCGCGAGCGACGGGCCCGAAGATACGGGTGCCGACGGGCGAACCATCGTTGTTGATGACAACGCAGGCGTTCTCATCAAAGCGAATGTAGGAGCCATCCTTGCGGCGGATCTCCTTAACGGTGCGAACGACGACGCAACGGACAACGTCCTTCTTCTTGACGTTGGCGCCAGGGGTAGCCTCCTGGACAGCACCGATGAACACATCGCCGATGCCTGCATAACGACGCTTGGAACCGCCAAGCACCTTGATGCAGCGAATCTTGCGAGCGCCGGAGTTGTCGGCGACGTTCAGCATGGTTTGCATCTGAATCATGGTAGATGTTCCTCCGAACTAAGAACCGAAGAGAGGTGCGCAGCCTTTATACGACCCGTGGTATGCAAGCCAGGCATACGCACATCTTCGGAAACGTACAAGTCGTAAGAGCGACTGCTTATTTAGCGCGCTCGACGACCTCGATGAGGCGCCAACGCTTCATCTTGGACATAGGACGGGTCTCCATAACGCGGACGGTGTCGCCCACGCCAGCCGTGCACTCCTCGTCGTGAGCGTGCAGCTTCTTGGAGCTGGTCATCATCTTGCCGTACTTGGGGTGACGCTTGCGCTCGGTGATGGTGACAACAATGGTCTTGGCACCGGAGACGGAGGTAACGACACCCGTACGGACCTTACGCGAGTTACGCGAATCAGTCATGTTCTCTCCTTAGGTCCTACTCGGCGACAGCGGACTTCTCCGCTGCGATCTCGCGGGCGCGCTGCTCCGTGAGGACGCGAGCGATGTCCTTCTTCACGGTGTTGACGCGAGCGGTGTTGTCCAGCTGGCTGGTGGCCATCTGGAAACGAAGGTTAAAGAGCTCGGCGCGCATTTCCTTCAGCTTCTCAACGAGCTGAGCGTCCGAGAGCTCACGAATCTCTGCGGGCTTCATTAGTTCTCCTCCTTGGCGGCGGCGGCGTCCTCAGCAGCCCACTTGGCCTCGAGAGCGGCCTCCTCAGCCATCTCCTTCTCGATGCGCTGCTCAGCGTTCTTAGCAGCAACAATCTTGGTCTTGATGGGAAGCTTGTGCTGTGCAAGACGCAGAGCCTCGCGAGCGACCTCCTCGGGCACGCCCTTGACCTCGAACATGATGCGGCCGGGCTTGACGACGGCCACCCACTCCTCGGGGTTACCCTTACCAGAACCCATGCGAGTCTCGGCAGGCTTCTTGGTGATGGGCTTATCGGGGAAGATCGTGATGTAGACACGACCGCCACGCTTCATGTAGCGGGTCATGGCAATACGAGCGGCCTCGATCTGACGGTTGGTGATCCAATGGGCCTCGAGAGCCTGGATACCAAACTCGCCGAAATGCAGCTCGGTATTACCCTTGGCCTGGCCCTTCATGGAGCCACGCTGCACCTTGCGGTGAAGAATACGCTTAGGGGCAAGCACTACTGACCCCTCCTCTCGGAGTTACGACGACGAGGACGGGAAGAGCCCTCGAGTGCAGGGTTGGGAACAGGCTGGCCCGGGAGCTTCTCGCCCAGGTAGATCCAGACCTTCACGCCGCAAGCGCCCATGGTGGTGCTGGCGACAGCCGTGCCGTAGTCGATCTTGGCACGGAGGGTGTGCAGAGGCACGCGACCCTCGCGGTACCACTCACGACGGCCCATCTCGGCACCGCCGAGACGACCGGAGCACTGGATACGGATGCCCTTAGCGCCGGCCTTGCGGGCAGACTGGACAGCCTTGCGCATAGCGCGACGGAAGGCAACGCGGCCCTCGAGCTGCTCGGCGATAGACTGAGCAACGAGGTTGGCGTCGAGCTCGGGGCGCTTGATCTCGACAACGTCGACGGAGAGCTGGCCCTTGGAGACGCCAGCGACCTTCTCGAGCTCGGTGCGGAGGGTATCGATCTCGGCACCCTTCTTACCGATGACAACGCCGGGGCGAGCGGTGAGGATGATGACCTTCACCTTGTCGCCAGCGCGCTCGATCTCGACGCGGGAGACAGCTGCGCGGGAAAGACGCTTCTCGAGGTACTTGCGGATCTCGAGATCGTTACCGAGGGTCTTAGCGTAATCCTTCTCTGCGAACCAGCGGGAGCGCCAGTTCTCGGTGATGCCAAGACGGAAGCCGGTGGGGTAGACTTTCTGACCCATACAGCTTTACGCCTCCTTTCGAGGAGCAACGACGACGGTGATGTGGGAAGTACGCTTCAGAATGCGAGAAGCGGAACCCTTGGCGCGGGGACGGATGCGCTTAAGCGTCGGACCCTCGTCAACATAGGCAGCGGCGACAACCAGGTTGTCGGCACGCAGACCGTTGTTGTTCTCGGCGTTCGCAACGGCGGAACGGAGAACCTTCTCGACATCCACGGCGACGGCGCGGTCGCAGAAGTGGAGGATGTCGAAGGCCTGAGCGACAGGCTTGCGGCGGATCAGATCGACCACCAGGCGGGCCTTGCTGGGGGAAACACGCACGTACTTAGCGACGGCGCGAACCTCGGTGGCCTCAGTTTCAATAGACTTAGTTGCCATTTACGGTTAACCCCCTATTTGGCCTTGTGGCCACGGAACGTACGAGTCGGCGCGAACTCGCCGAGCTTGTGACCAACCATGGACTCGGTAACATACACGGGCACATGCTTGCGGCCGTCGTGGACGGCGATGGTGTGACCAACCATCTCGGGGAAGATGGTGGACGCGCGGGACCAGGTCTTCACGACGTCCTTCTTGCCAGCCTCGTTCATCGCGGTGATACGCGAGAGAAGGCGAGTCTCCACGAACGGGCCCTTTTTGAGACTTCTGCTCATAAGTGCTTTCTCCTAAAACTCGGTATCCGAAATTACTTCTTACGGCGACGAATGATGTGCTGGTTCGAGACCTTCTTCTTCTTGCGCGTACGAAGGCCCTTCGTCGGCTTACCCCAGGGGGTAACAGAGGGACGACCAGAGGTGTGGTTCTTGCCCTCGCCACCGCCGTGCGGGTGGTCGACAGGGTTCATGACGGTACCGCGGACGGTCGGGCGCACGTTCATGTGACGCTTACGGCCGGCCTTGCCGATGACGATGTTGGCGTGATCGGCGTTGCCGACCTCACCGACGGTGGCGCGGCAGGTAACGAGGATGCGACGCATCTCGGAGGAAGGCATACGGACGATGGCGTACTTGCCCTCCTTACCCATCAGCTGGCAGGAGTTACCGGCGGAACGGGCGATAGCGGCGCCCTTGCCCGGCTGGAACTCAACGGCGTGGATGAGCGTACCGACGGGGATGTCGGCGAGGGGCAGAGCGTTGCCCGGCTTGATGTCGGCGTCAGAACCGGACATGATGGTCTGACCGACCTCGAGGCCCTTGGGGGCCAAGATGTAGCGCTTCTCACCGTCAGCGTAGTGCAGCAGAGCGATGCGAGCGGAACGGTTCGGATCGTACTCGATCGTGGCAACCTTGGCGGGCACGCCGTCCTTGTTGCGCTTGAAGTCGATCACGCGGTAACGACGCTTCACGCCGCCGCCCTGGTGGCGGGTGGTGATGCGGCCGTTGTTGTTACGACCGGCCTTCTTGGGCAGGGGCTCGAGAAGAGACTTCTCGGGCTTGGTGCAGGTGATCTCAGAGAAATCGGAGATCGTCTGCCAACGCCTACCAGCGGAGGTCGGCTTAAGGTGCTTTACAGCCATTACAATCCCTTTCAATAGGAATCCGTTAGCCATCGCAGACAGGGATTCGAGGTTCTGCCTCGGGTGCGATGACACCGGACGTATACACGGTTCCGGGCGTGTCCATTTTATACGCCCGAAACCTTGAGCTCTCGCCTCCCCTATTTGGGAGGCATGAGCTCACTCAACAGCAGCGAGTCTTAGGCCTGGTTGCCAAAGACCTCGATGGTGTCGCCCTCGGCCAGCGTGACGATGGCCTTCTTCCAAGAACGGGTCTTGCCGGCGACATAGCGCACGCGCTTGGTCTTGGGCTTGACCGTCAAGGTGTTCACGCGAACGACCTTGACGCCGAAGATCTCCTCGACAGCGTCCTTGATCTGATACTTGTTAGCATCCTTGGCGACCTCGAACGTGTACTTGTTCTGCTCCATGCCGGAGAAGGAACGCTCGGACACGATCGGACGGATGATGATCTCGTGGGCGGTCATTTATGCAAGCACCTCCCCGAAGTGAGCGGCGATGTCGGCGGGCATCAGCACAGCGTTGTTGTTGACGAGATCGTAGGTGTTGGCCTCGTCGGCAGTGATGATGAACGTCTTGGGAATGTTGCGGAACGACAGGTAGGCGTTGACGTCCTCATCGCGAACGATGATGGTCAGACGCTTGCCCTCAAGGCCGAGGGCCTTGAGCATGGCGACGGCAGCCTTGGTGGAAGGCTTCTCGAAGCCGTAGTCGTCGACGAGCACGAGCTCGCCATCGGCCAGCTTGGCGGACAGCGCGGAGCGCATAGCCAGCTTGACCTCCTTGTTGTTCATACGCTTAGCGTAAGAACGGGGCTTGGGGGCGAAGACGACGCCACCGTGACGCCACTGGGCAGCACGGATGGAACCCTGGCGGGCACGGCCGGTGCCCTTCTGACGCCAAGGCTTCTTGCCGCCACCGGAAACCTCAGAGCGACCCTTAGCAGACTGGGTGCCCTGACGCCAAGAGGCCATCTGGCACTTGACGATGTGGTGCATAACGTGGATGTTCGGCTCGATGCCGTACACCTCAGCGGCGAGCTCGGCCTCGGCGACCTTCTTGCCCTCGCTGTTCTTTACTTCAAACTTTGCCATTTAAGTGTTCTCCTTGGTATGACGCTGGGCTAAATGGGCTGGGCCCTTAGGCCATACGGATGGCGACGAGACCATTCTTGGCACCCGGGACAGCGCCCTTGACCAAGATGAGGTTCTGCTCGGCATCGATGCGGACAACGGAAAGGTTCTTGACGGTAACGCGCTCGTTACCCATGTGACCGGCCATCTTGACGCCCTTGAGGACGCGCGCAGGATAGGCGCACTGACCGATAGAACCGGGGTGACGCTGGAAGTGAGAACCATGCGTCATAGGACCGCGGCGCTGACCCCAGCGCTTGATGCGACCCTGGAAGCCCTTACCCTTGGAGGTACCGATGACGTCGACCTTCTCGACATCAGCGAAATCAGCGACGGTGACGATCTCGCCGACCTTGTGCTCCTCGCCGTTCTCGACGCGGACCTCACGAAGGAAGCGGACAGGCTCGACGCCAGCCTTGGCGAAGTGACCAGCCATGGGCTTGTTCACGTTCTTGGCCTTGATGTCGCCGAAACCGATCTGGACGGCGTCATAGCCGTCGGTTGCCTGAGTTTTAACCTGCGAGACAGCGCAGGGGCCAGCTTGGATGACCGTGACGGGAACGACGTTGTCGTCCTCGTCCCAAACCTGGGTCATGCCAATCTTGCGGCCGAGAATCATGCTGATCAAGATATGATCCCAACTCTCGCGTGGTCTTGGGACAATGCGTACGCCACCGAGCGTACGCCCCTAGAGGACCACTACTTACACGACGTGCTCCCCAGCCTTGTATTTCGCCCGGACTACCTGACAACCCTATTAAGCAGGCATTTTGTCCAGCCAGAATACTCCCCTGGTTTCACACAGCTGTTTAGTATACACGGCTGCGGGCGTATCCATCGAGATTCATATTTCACTCACATTGTTTACGCAGGTAAAGTGCGTGGATGGCTCCCGAGCACGGCGGAGGGCCGGAGAAATATATTAAGGTCCCTGCTCTACAGTCCTGCGCAAGACGGAGAGCACATTAAGTGCTCTCCTTTGCGTGCGGAACTCGCGATGACCTTAATATATTTCTCCGGCCCTCCGCCGTGCTCGGGAGACGACACGTTGATGTCTGCTTAACTCTGCTCGCTCAGCTAATTACTTTGTTGGGGGT
>URTP01000020.1 GCA_900550835.1 uncultured Collinsella sp.
CAAGGGCGCGACCAGAAGGTCGGCGCCCTTTCATTTCACGTCACCTTGCTCGCTTAGGGTCGTTTTCGCTGACGTTGCCAAGACATTGGCGTCAACGAGCTACTCATTGGGACAGTCTTTGCCGATTGGCCGGTTTGCTGGCCGGATGGGCAAGGACTGTCCCCAACTGCCGGCAGAAAAGGAACGTCCCTAACTGCCGGCCTTCAAGGCCTTACAGCTGGTAGAGCGTGGTGAACTTGTCCTGCAGGTAGCTGCAGTAGTAGCGGGCGTCGAACGCCATGCCGCATGCGCCCTGGATGAGCTCCGGCGCGTCCTTGGCGCGGCCCCACTGCCAAATGTGCTCGCCCAGCCAGGTACGGACGGGTGCCAGGTCGCCGCTTGCACAGGCACCGTTGAGGTCGACGCCGTCGCGGCACATGGCCGGCACAAACATGGCATCGTAGGCGCTGCCCAGCGCGTACGTGGGAAAGTAACCAAACGAGCCGCCGCTCCAGTGCGTGTCCTGCAGGCAGCCACGTGCGTCGTCGGGAACGGGAATGCCCAGGTACTCGTCCATAAAGCGATTCCAAAGCGCGGGGATGTCCTTGGCCGTGGCCTCGCCGGCAAACAGCATGCGCTCAATCTGGTAGCGCACCATAATATGCAGCGGGTAGGTGAGCTCGTCGGCCTCGGTGCGGATCAGCGACGGCTGCGCAATGTTCACGGCGCGGTAGAGCGTGTCCTCGTCCACGTCGCCGTAGGCCTCGGGCGCGTGACGGCGCAGCACCTGCAGCAGCGGTCCCATAAAGGCGCGGCTGCGGCCCACGGTGTTCTCAAAGAAGCGGCTCTGGCTCTCGTGGATGCCCATGGAGGTGCCGCCCTCCAGGCACGTGCGCGCATAGGCGGGATTGACGCCTAGCTCGTAGGCGGCGTGTCCCGCCTCGTGGATGATGCTGTAGACGTTGGAGATGCAGTCGTCCTCGTAGATGTGCGTTGCGATGCGCGCGTCGCCCACCGAGAAGCCCTCGCTAAACGGATGCTCGGTAAAGGCAAGCGTGGTGTCGTCCAAGTTCAGGCCGACGAGCTTCATAAGGTCGAAGCTCATGGCACGCTGGGCGGCCTCGGGCACGCGGGCGTGCAAAAAGTCGTCAGTCGGCTGCTGGCCGTGCTCGCCGATGGCGTGAACGAGCGGCACGACGGTGGCCTTGACCTCGTCGCAAAACGCGTCGAAGCTCTTGGCGGAAAGGCCACGCTCGTACTGGTCGAGCCAAACATCGTATGGGTCGCGCTTGGGGTCCATGAGCTCGGCCTGATGCTTAAGTTGGGCGACGATTCTATCTACATAGGGTTCAAAGCTCGCCCAGTCATTGGCCGTCTTGGCCTTGTGCCACACGGCGTCGGCCTCGCAGGTGAGCCTGGTCCAGGCCTCGGCCTCCTCGGTGGGAATGGCGCTTGCCTCGCGCTGGTCGCGGCCGAGCACGCGGATCTCGTCGAGCAGCTGCGGGTCGTCTACATGTCCGCCCGCGACGGTCTCGCGTGCCATCGAGCGCACAAGCTCGACAGACTTTTTGCTGGTCAGGAGCTTGTGATGTTCACCGGCAAGGGTGCCCATGGCATCGGCGCGCGCTGCGGCGCCGTTGGCGGGGGCAATGGTCGCGCCGTCAAACTCGGCAATCTTGAGCAGGTACTCACGAGTCCACAGCTTGCCCTCGAGCTTACGGAATTTTTTGACAGCCTTATCGACATTCATGCCTTTGGGCGTCTTATCCGCTGCGGGCTTGGCCATCTTATCCTTGTTCTTTCCCATACCTATATCCTTGATCTCGCAGACCGGACGCCACGGGTGGGCGTACGGCCAGTTTGCACAGCTACCTGCCTTGTACCCAGTGCGAACAAAACGGAACGCGGCGATATGCTCGCAGAATGTGTTATCCTATAGCCCAATGCGTTGACGGAGAGGGTTTTGCCCGCCGTGTCGCCGGCAAGAGAGGGAAGGTCATGGGCTGCAAGCCTTCCTGCGGTGACAAGGGCCAAACGTTCACTCCCGAGCAGCGACCTCAACGGGCACGCGGCCAGCGGCGGCGAAGCCCCAGTAGGGAAGCCGTGAGCCTCGCGACAAGGGGCACAGAGTGGGCGCGGCGGGCCAGACATCCGCCGGGTCAAACAAGGTGGTACCGCGGAATTCAACCGTCCTTGGGCAATGCACATGCCCGAGGACGGTTTTTTGTTACCGAACCGGGCCGCACATCCGCAGCTCCGGGTGGCTCCAGCCGCCGCGGCAAGTGGATGCGCGAGAGACGAAAGGGAAGACATGAGTCTGATTGATGATCTGGTCAAACTCGAGGAAGAGGCCAAGGAGCTCGTCGCAGGCGCCGACGACGCCGCCAAGCTCGAGGCTGCGCGCGTTGAGCTGCTCGGCCGCAAGGGCCGCATCACCGGCCTGATGCGCATGATGGGCAAACTCGCCCCCGAGGATCGTCCCGTGATGGGCAAGCGAGCCAACGAGATGCGCCAGCTGATTGAGGGCATGCTCGACGAGCGCAACACCGAGATGAAGGCCGCCGCCCTCAAGCGCGCACTGGAGCACGACGCCGTCGACATCACGCTGCCGGGCATCCGTCCGCAGATCGGCCACCAGCACCTGATCAAGCAGATTATCGAGGAGGCCGAGGACATCTTCTGCGGCATCGGCTACACCGTCGAGTCCGGCCCCATGGTCGACACCTCCTACTACAACTTCACCGCGCTCAACGCCCCCATGGATCACCCGAGCCGCTCGGCCCGCGATACCTTCTACGTGGTCGACAACAATCCCGGCAGCGTCGCGCACCCCGAGGCTCACGCCCACGGCGAGTCCGACGTGCTGCTGCGCACCCAGACCTCGGGCGTGCAGATCCACACCATGGAGTCACAGAAGCCGCCCATCTACATGATCTGTCCGGGCACCGTCTACCGTCCCGATACGGCCGACGCTTGCCACCTGCCGCAGTTCAACCAGATCGAGGGCCTGGTCGTCGACGAGGGTATCACCTTCGGCGACCTGAAGGGCACGCTCGACTACTTTGTTAAGTGCATGTTTGGCGAGGATCGCAAGACGCGTTACCGCCCGCACTTCTTCCCCTTCACCGAGCCCAGCTGCGAGGTGGACGTGAGCTGCCACGTCTGCGGCGGCAAGGGCTGCAACTTCTGCAAGCACAGCGGCTGGATCGAGATCCTGGGCTGCGGCATGGTCGACCCCAACGTTCTTATCAACTGCGGCATCGACCCCGAGAAGTATACCGGCTTCGCCTTTGGCATTGGCGCCGAGCGCGTCGCGGCCCTGCGCTATGACCTGCCCGACCTCAGAACGCTCATGACAGGCGATATGCGTTTCTTGAATCAGTTCTAGGCTGCGGCTTGCCCAAGCACGGCACCTCGGCGCTCATTCGTCGCTTGCGTACCAAAGTACGCGGCACTCCTCTTTCGGGCCGATCTGCCGCACTTGGACAACCCTCGCTTTGTAAGGAATGTTCACAAAGTTGAAGTTTCCACCTGCATCTCTTCGCAGGCTTTCAGTATGAAAGGAGAGCTAGATGCGTGTTTCTTACGACTGGCTCAAGACCATGATCGATATTCCGGAGGATCCCAAGACCCTTTCGGACGAATATATCCGTACCGGCACCGAGGTCGAGGCGATTGACACCGTGGGAGAATCCTTCGACCACGTGGTGACCTCCAAGGTGCTCACCAAGACCCCTCACCCCGATAGCGACCATATGTATGTGTGCTCGGTCGACGTGGGTGACAAGAACCTCGACGCCGACGGCAATCCCGCTCCGCTGCAGATCGTCTGCGGCGCGCAGAACTTCGAGGCCGGCGACCACATCGTCACGGCCATGATCGGCGCAGTTCTGCCCGGCGACGTCAAGATCAAGAAGAGCAAGCTTCGCGGCGTCGTGTCCATGGGCATGAACTGCTCCGCACGCGAGCTCGGCCTGGGCGGCGACCACTCTGGCATTATGATCCTGCCCGAGGATACGCCCTGCGGCATGCCGTTTGCCGAGTACGTGGGCTCGAGTGATACTGTGCTTGACTGCGAGATCACGCCCAACCGTCCCGATTGCCTGTCCATGATCGGCATGGCCCGCGAGACCGGCGCCATTTTCGATCGCGATTTCCACGTTGAGCTGCCCGCCATCAAGGCGGAGACTGGCCGCGCGACCGACGACGAGCTTTCCGTCGAGATTGCCGACGAGGGCCTGTGCGACCGCTATGTCGCCCGCATCGTGCGCAACGTGAAGGTCGGCCCGTCGCCCGACTGGATGGTCAAGCGCCTTAACGCCCTGGGCGTGCGTCCGCACAACAACATCGTCGACATCACCAACTACGTGATGATGCTCACCGGTCAGCCGCTGCACGCCTTTGACCTGGACACCTTTGCCGAGCGCGATGGCCACCGTCGCGTGGTGGTTCGCGCCGCCCAGCAGGATGAGAAATTCACGACGCTCGATGGCGAAGAGCGCGTGCTCGACGCCGGCATGGGCCTTATCACCGACGGCGAGCGCCCCGTGGCGTTGGCCGGCGTTATGGGCGGCATGGATTCCGAGATCGAGGACGACACCGTCGACGTGATGGTCGAGAGCGCTTGCTTCAATGCCGGTCGCACCTCGCACACCAGCCGCGACCTGTCGCTGATCTCCGACGCCTCCATTCGCTTTGAGCGCCAGGTTGACGAGACTGGCTGCGTGGACGTCGCCAATGTGACGTGCGCGCTTATCGAGGAGATCGCCGGCGGCGAGGTCGCCCCCGGCTATGTGGACGTGTTCCCCGCGCCCAAGACCATCGACAGCATTAGGCTGCGCCTGGCCCGCGTGCATGCCATCTGCGGTGCCGACATCGAGCCCGACTTTATCGAGCGTTCGCTCACCCGTCTGGGCTGCACCGTCGAGCGCGACGGCGAGGACTTCATGGTCACGCCGCCGAGCTTCCGTCCCGACCTGCCGCGTGAGATCGACCTGATCGAGGAGGTCCTGCGCCTGTGGGGCATGGGCCGCGTGACGGCGACCATCCCGGCTGCCAAGAACCACATCGGCGGCCTGACCCGCGAGCAGAAGCTCACCCGCAAGGTCGGCGAGATCCTGCGCGCCTGTGGCCTCAACGAGACCACGACCTTTGGCTTTGCCGCCCCGGGCGACCTGGAGAAGATCGGTATGTCCACCGAGGGCCGCGGCTGCCCCGTGGTTCTCATGAACCCGCTGGTGGCCGAGCAGACCGAGATGCGCCGCTCGCTGCTGCCGGGTCTGCTGCAGTCTGTGGCCTACAACGAGGCCCACGGCACGCCTAACGTGCATCTGTACGAGGTCGGCAGCCTGTTCCACGGTCGCGAGAACGCCAGCCTGCCCAAGGAGACCAAGTCCGTGGCGGGTGTGCTCTCGGGTCAGTGGAGCGAGCAGTCTTGGAACATGAAGTACCGCAAGCTGCGTTTCTTCTTTGGCAAGGGCATTGTCGAGGAGCTGCTCGCCCAGCTGCGCATCGAGAAGGTTCGCTTCCGTCCCGTCGAGGGCGAGGGCTACGCTTTCTTGCAGCCGGGCCGTGCCGCCGAGGTTCTGTCTGGCGGCACCGTGCTGGGCTGGGTCGGCGAGATCCATCCCGAGGCGCGCGAGGCGATGGGCATCGATGAGGTCGTCGTTGCCTTTGAGCTCGATCTGGACAAGCTGATCAAGGGCGCTCGCAATCAGGAGAACTACCGTGAGTTCTCTCAGTACCCTGCCGTTGAGCACGACCTTGCTATCGTGGTCGACAACGCTGTGACCTGCGAGGATCTTGAGCGCCGTATTACCAGCGCCGGCGGCAAACTGCTCGAGGGCGTGCGTCTGTTCGACGTCTACCGCGATCCCATCCGCATCGGAGCGGGCAAGAAGTCCATGGCCTTTGCGCTTACGTATCGCTCCGACGATCACACGCTTACCAGCGAAGAGGTCGAGAAGGCGCACCAGAAGATCGTCACCAAGGTGTGCAAGGGCGTAAACGGCGAGGTCCGCGGCTAGGATCGCTTGCGTCTGTGACGAATGTATTGCAAAACGGCGCACTGCTTTGTTGGCAGTGCGCCGTTTGCTATGATAGCCGGCGGCGTGTTACGAACCTGGCAATACGTAACACTGGCAAGGTGATTCAAACGGCGCTGCGATCGCGTGCCGACAACCGGGAGGCGTATATGCACATTCCAGATAATTATCTGTCCCCGCAGACCGATGCCGTCATGGCGGTTGCGATGGTGCCCGTTTGGGTCCACTGCATCAAGAAGGTGCGCGCCACGCTCGATCGCGAGCACATGGCTTTTCTGGGCATCTGCGCCGCATTCTCCTTCTTGCTCATGATGTTTAACGTTCCGCTGCCCGGCGGCACCACAGGCCACGCCGTCGGCGGCGCACTCATCGCGCTGCTGCTGGGCCCCGAGGCCGCGGCTATCGCTGTCTCGGTCGCGCTGGCGCTGCAGGCGCTGCTGTTTGGCGACGGCGGCGTTCTGTCGTTTGGCGCCAACTGCTTTAACATGGCCTTTGTGCTGCCGTTTGTCGCTGCTATCGTGTTCCGTGCGCTCAACAGCCGTCTGCACGACAAGAGCTGGGGCACCTCAGTTTCTGCCATCGTGAGCGGTTGGGTCGGCCTGTGCCTGGCGGCCCTGTGCGCGGCAATCGAGTTTGGTATTCAGCCGATGCTCTTTACCAACGCTTCGGGCGCACCGCTGTACTGCCCCTTCCCGCTGTCCGTGGCTATTCCGGCCATGTTGATCCCGCATATGCTGGTTGCCGGCGTGATCGAGGGCGTGGCGACGGCCGCCATCTACGGCTTCATTAAGAAGACGGCGCCGAGCATTATCGTCGGCCCCGAAGCCGCCGATGGCCAGCTTGCCGCCGATGGTACCGCCAAGAAGACTTCCCTGATTCCCACGCTCATTCTGGTCGCCGTGCTTGTCGTGGCCACGCCGCTGGGCCTGTTGGCCACAGGTGACGCATGGGGCGAGTGGGACGCCGAGGGCGCCGCGACCGCCGTTCAGGAGGCTGGCGACGACAGCCTGCAGGCTTCGGTCGGCCTCGATACCCCGACCTTTGCCGATGCCCTGCCCACGGGCGATTATCTGCAGGCCTATTCCGAGGAGCAAGGCCTTGGCTTTGCCGGCCAGGCCGCGATGTATATTCTTTCGGGCGTGATTGGCGTGGCGGTGCTCACCATCGCGTTCCGACTGGTTTCGCTGACGGTTAAGGAAAGCGGTGCTCATGGCAATAGCCGAGCTGCCTAGTTGGCTTGCGGCCGAGGAGCGTTACGAGCCCGCGGAGGCTCGGCATCGTGTGATGCAAAAGAATGTCCTGCATCTGGCGAGCCTGCTTGAGCGGGTTCGCCTGGGTGGAGGCGCGCACGAGGGCGGGTCGATGGTCGACCGCGCCCTTTCTTGCGTTTCGGCTCCGGTGCGCCTGGTAGGGATGTTCGTTTACGTCTTGTGCGTGTGCCTGACGCAGAGCCCGCTATACCTGATGCTAATGGCGGCGACCGCGTTGGTGCTGGTCGCGGTGCGCCCTGTACGCGGGCTGCGCGCTACCTTTGTGCCGGCGTTGGCTGCCGCGGGGTTTGCCGTGGTTTTGGCGCTGCCTGCCCTGCTGCTGGGTGCTTCCGCCACGGGCGCCATGCTCAAGATTGCACTCAAGACGTTCATTAACGTGTCGCTGGTGCTGGGCGTTTCGTGGACGCTCACCTGGAGTCGCATGTCGGCGGCGCTTAAGATGCTGCGCCTGCCCGACGAGGTCATCTTTACCTTTGATATGGCACTCAAGCATATCGAGGTGCTGGGACGCACGGCGCACGATCTGTGCGAATCGGTCATGCTGCGCAGCGTTGGCCGTGCGCCTGAGGGATTTTCGCGCACCGACTCGCTGGCGGGTATCATGGGCATGACCTTTATCAAGGCGATGGAGTGCAGCCACACGATGGACGAGGCTATGCTCTGCCGCGGCTTTGCCGGTGCGTACCCGGCGCCCGGGCGGAGCGGCTTTGGCTGGCGCGATGCGGTTTATGCGGCCGTCGTGGTGCTGCTCGCCGTGTTGTGCGTGGTGCTGTAGCGCGGGCGGCCGAGCCGTCGATGTGGATAGGGAAGGGCGACGTTTTGGCAAACGATACGAATGGCGTGATGGGCGCGAGCGGTGCTACTGGCGCCAAGAGCGTGCCGCTCATCGAGTTTCGCGACGTGGTGTTCTCCTATGCGGGGCATACGGTTGTCGATGGTGTGTCGCTGCAGGTCGATCGTGGTGAACTCGTTGCCCTACTCGGTCCCAACGGCTGCGGTAAGACGACGATTATGCGCCTTATCAACGGTCTTGAACTAGCGGACGCGGGTGCGTGCCTGTTTGACGGGCACGTGATCGATGCGGCATATCTCAAGGATTCCGCAGCCGCTCAGCGGTTCCATCAGCGCGTGGGCTTTGTGTTCCAGAATGCCGACGCCCAGCTGTTCTGCGCTACGGTGGGCGAGGAAGTTGCTTTTGGCCCCGCGCAGATGGGGCTGCCGACAGACGAGCTCGAGCGCCGCGTCCGCGATGCCATGGAGCTGTTCCAGGTTGCCGATCTGGTCGATGCCTCGCCCTATCAGCTTTCGGGCGGGCAAAAGAAGCGCGTTGCGCTGGCTGCGGTCGTGTCGATGAACCCCGATATCCTAGTGCTCGATGAGCCCACCAACGGGCTCGATGAGGACTCGTGCGACATCGTAGTCAACTTTTTGCTGGCCTACGTTGCTGCCGGTAAGACGGTTTTGATGAGTACGCACCATCAAGATTTGGTGCGCCGCTTGGGGGCCCGTGCCATCTATATCGATCGATATCACCATGTGGTCGAGGCGCCTTCGCCGTCGTATGGAACCGAGAGCGGTGCTGCGGAATAGTTGCTGCGTAGTAGGGTTGCGGCCGCGTGCGTGACTCGCCGTGAATGGTATAGTTATCCGGGTTTTTACGGGGGTGGCTATGCCAAGTTGGAATATTCATATCGCTCAGACGGAACGACTGCTGGCGCGTGCTGGCACGCTTGCCGATAAGGTGCGCGACCGCAATGCCTTTTTGTTTGGCAATGTAGTTCCGGACATTTTTGTGGGCTATATGGTTCCCGGTATTGCCGATCCCATTCCGTATCGCATTACACATTTTGCCAAGCCCGAGCCTATTCCTAAGCCGCGCGAGCACGAGTTCTGGGATACCTATGTGGCGCCGCTGCTTAAAAGTTCGCCCACCGGTGCGCCGGCCGCGACGACCTCGATTGTCGAGGAGCGCGAGCGGCTTAATCGGGTGCATTATCCGCAGCGCTATAGGGATGCTGAACCGATCGCTGGTCCCGATGCCGGCGAGCTTTCGCTCGCGCCCGGGGACGTGGCACAGTCGTTGCTCGACCTGACGTTGGGCGTTTGGTCTCACCTGGTGGCCGATACCGTGTGGAATACCCGCGTGAACCAGTACCTCGAGGCGCATGGCGGCAAGCCGTGTGAGGAGTTCCGCATTAAGAAGCAGGGTGACTTTGACTGGTTTGGCAAGACGCTCGGCATCGTTTCCATCCCGTGTGCGACCGATCGCCTGTATACTGCGGCGACGCGTTTTGGGCAGTATCCCATTCATAAAGAATATGTGCTCAAGACTATCGGCGTCATGCACGAGATTGTACGCGAAAACCCCGGCAAGCCCGATCATCCGCCGTATCGCCTGCTAACCGAGGAGTTCTTCGATGCAACGTTTAACGAGGTCATCGAGCTAACCGAGGCAGGCTTTGCCGCTCGAATTGCATCACCCGGTGTGCCCGCGTTGCCCCTGATCGCTAGCTGCTAGCTGGCCGGCTTGACAGTGAATAGCTCAACCCAATCGACAAATAGCTCTTGCCGCAGGGTATCTTCGGCAGTACGCTCCTGTTTGGTCTTTGGGGTGTAGGGAAGCCCAGCCTTTTTATGGATGAGCTCGGTTATGTGGTCGAAGCTTTTCTTATCCTTAATCTGGTCATAGGTGATTTGGATGACGTCGTAGCCCATGCTCGTGAGTGCGGTGGCGCGTTCGGCATCGGAGAGGCTCGCGGCTTCGCTGTCGTGGGCTGAGCGGCCTTGACATTCCAGAATGACGCCCATGCTGTCGGTGGCGCTTTCGATGAGGATATCGGCGTAACAGCAGGTTTTGTTATACAGCGAACGTGCAGCTTCGCTGAGCGGGATGCGCGCGTTATTGGTGATGTCGATGCCCAAGCCGCCCTCGTCGCGGGGGAGCGAGATGAGTATGGACGTCTGGACTTCGAAGGGCGAGGCGGTCTGCCCCGTCATGTGCTCGGCCGCCCAACGCAGTTGTTTGACGCCGCGCAGGCCTGCGGCTTGCTTGGCGAACGCGGCGATATCCGTTGCGGTAAGAAGCGGCGTGCGCTTCCACAAGTTGGTGTCATTGCCCTTGGTGTCGTTAACTCGCTCCCAGCCGCAGTTGGGCGGAATGAGCTTAAGCGAAATAGCTTCATCGAGTTGTTGTCGCGTTCGCTCGCAGGGCTTAAACACTGCAAAGGAGCCGCACATCTCGTAGCAAGCCATGAGTAACTGGCTGCGTGAGACCTGCGTGGCAAGGCTGAGCAGCGTGAACTCCGGTGAAGTGACATCAAACCCATGCTCAGTCTGCCTAAACGACCCAGGAGGCGGCTCTTGGGTCAGGAGGTGCGATTTAAACAGGCTTCGCGACCCGGATTGTGCCCGAGTGAATACAAGCCTGTGAAGCGGTGTGTGAAGCAGTTCTTTTACAACTGCATGACTTCCGAGGCCGCAACATCTGCGATCCATATTGCCAAGGCTAATGGCGGGGTAAAGGCCTAATACCTGCGGCGGGATACGGTGATAGTAAAAAGCGGATTGACCGCATAGCGTCAGGTCCATGATATCCTCCTGGTCGAAATGTGCTTTTGGACCGTGCGATGCCAGCGTCAATTCGGAAGTATGCGGCAAAATCTGAACCCTGTGAGCAGACCTGGCTTTTGAGGCTAGTTTATCAGGCATTTTGTTGCGAAAAAACGGGGTGTGCTCGGAGGTCTCAGAATTTGCCGCATACTTCCGAAAACCAGGTCGATCCGGCTTTTGCTAAAACGATTTAGCAGCGTCGGGTAAGGTGTGGTTTCGCCATCGGGCGAACACTTTTAGCGCTTGGGACTTTATTTTTGGGCCTCGAAAGGTGGATTTCGCGCTTTTGGTAAAGAAATGGGTGCGTGTTTTGCCGTGTGCCGGCATTGACACAGAAAAAGGGCCCGGAAGGCGAAGCCTTCCGGGCCCTTTGCAATGCAAACATGCTTGCAAGTACGACTTAACGCACCTGAGCGACGTAAGCGACGTTGGTCGAGGAGACCTTGTCCTCGAGCTGGACGCTCATGCGGGGATCGCCGGCGGTAGCGACGGTCAAATCGCCAGCCTCGACGTAGCCGAGCTCCTTAGCGGTCTCGATCGCCTTGACGATCGTGCCGTTGACGGTGCCCTGGGTAATCTCGGCCTGGTGCGGGATAACGCCCCAGTACATGATCATCTGCTGGACGGCCCACTCGTGGCGGGAGAACGCGCAGATCGGCATGTTGGGGCGGAAGTGCGAGATCAGGCGAGCGGTACGACCGGTGGTCGTCGGCACGGTGATGCACTTGGCGCCAACGGTGGTGGCCATGTTCACAGCGGACATACCCACAACGTTGTTGACGACGCGGGTGCCGTGAGCATCGGCCGGAACCTCGAGCGGAGCGTGGGCCGGGAGGTACTTCTCGGTCTCGAGAGCAATGCTGGCCTGCATCTTGACGGCCTCGACCGGGTACTTACCGGCAGCGGACTCGCCGGACAGCATGACGGCGTCGGTGCCGTCATAAATGGCGTTAGCAACGTCGGCAACCTCGGCGCGCGTCGGGCGCGGGTTCTGCTGCATGGAGTCGAGCATCTGCGTAGCGGTGATGACGGGCTTGTAGGCCGCGTTGCACTTGGCGATGATCTCCTTCTGGATGTGCGGAACGAGCTCGGGCTTGATCTCGATGCCCAGGTCGCCACGGGCGACCATGATGCCGTCAGAAGCCTCGAGAATCTCGTCGAAGTTCTCGACGCCCAAGGCGCACTCGATCTTCGGGAAGATCGTCACGTGCTCGCCGCCGTTCTCGCGGCAAAGCTCGCGGATGCCGCGGACGGACTCGCCGTCACGGATGAAGGAAGCGGCGATGTAGTCGATGTTCTCGGTCAGGCCAAAGAGGATGTCCTGACGATCGCGCTCGGTGATGGCGGGCAGCGAGATGTTGACGTTGGGCATGTTGACGCCCTTGCGCTCGCCGATCAGGCCGTCGTTCTTAACGACGCAGGTCATGTCCTGGCCACTGACGGACTCGACCTCGAGGGCAACCAGGCCGTCATCGATCAGGATGAGGGAGCCCTTCTCGACCTCGGAGGGCAGAGCCAGGTAGTCGAGGGAGATGTGCTCAGCGGTGCCGTGGAAATCCTCGGACGTGGGCTGAGCGGTGACGACGATCTTATCGCCGGTCTTGACGGCAACCTTCTTGCCGTCGACCAGAAGGCCGGTGCGGACCTCGGGGCCCTTGGTGTCGAGCAGGATGCCGACAGGCAGACCGAGCTCCTTGGAAATACGGCGGACGCGCTCGATGCGACCGTGGTGCTCGTCGTAGGAGCCGTGCGAGAAGTTAAAACGGGCGACGTTCATGCCCGCCTTGATCATCTCGCGGATGGTCTCGTCGCTATCGCAGGCGGGACCCATGGTGCATACAATCTTAGTGCGCTTGTACATTCAGACCTCCATCTGACATCGTCTTGCGCTGATAGATAAACCATAAGAAATAAAACCGAGATGATTATAACGAAATGCCGACCGAATACCCCAAAAAATCGACCGTATGCCGAAATGGAAGTTCATTTTTTGCGGGAAAAACGGTATATGGAAAATCTTTACCAACCACTCCAACCGCTGCTATCTGGGCGATATGTCAGTTTGGCGATGTGCCGAAGAAAAAACGTTTTACCAATGTTGAGCATCACACGGTCTGCACCGTTGCGTGCGGACCATATTTCCAAACCGATTGTTTTGGCTAGACGCGTCGCTTTGGGGTACCATAGCTCCACTATCAACTGCCGCTCAGCACGGCAGCCTTGATGAGCCCTTGCCCTTCTCCTGGGAATTATGATCGGGCATCAATCTGCTGAGTGGCCCGAATCCCAGGAGGGGACTCTATATGCAAAAGGAATACCTGTCCGCCGCGGCGGAGGTGCTCAGCGACCAAGGTGTCGATGAGAACCTCGGCCTGAGCAACGACGAGGCGTCTTCGCGCCTTGCCAAGACAGGCCCTAACAAGCTCGAGGAAGCCGAGAAGATGCCGCTGTGGAAGCGTTTCTTTGAGCAGATGGCCGACCCCATGGTCATCATGCTGATCGTTGCCGCCGTCATCAGTGCGCTCACGGGCATGGTCAAGGGCGAGCCCGACTTTGCCGATGTTGCCATCATCATGTTCGTCGTTATCGTCAACTCGGTGCTGGGCGTGGTCCAGGAAGCCAAGAGCGAGGAGGCCCTCGAGGCCCTGCAGGAGATGAGTGCGGCGCAGTCCAAGGTGCTGCGCGACGGCAAGCTCGTGCACCTGCCGAGCGCCGAGCTCGTGCCCGGCGACGTGATCATGCTCGAGGCGGGCGACTCCGTCCCGGCCGACTGCCGCGTGCTCGAGAGCGCCACGATGAAGATCGAAGAGGCCGCGCTCACCGGCGAGTCCGTGCCCGTCGAGAAGCATGCCAACGTGATCGAGCTCGCCGCCGGCACCGACGACGTGCCGCTCGGCGACCGTAAGAACATGTGCTATATGGGCTCCACCGTCGTGTACGGCCGTGGTCGCGCCGTCGTGGTCGGCACCGGCATGAACACCGAGATGGGCAAGATCGCCGGCGCCCTGGCCGAGGCCAAGGAAGAGCTCACGCCGCTGCAGGTGAAGCTCGCCGAGCTCAGCCGCATCCTCACCATCATGGTGATCGTCATCTGCGTCGTCATCTTTGGCGTTGACATCCTCCGCCACGGCGTGGGCAACGTCCTTACCGATCCGACTGCCCTGCTCGACACCTTTATGGTTGCCGTCTCGCTCGCCGTCGCCGCCATCCCCGAGGGCCTTGTTGCCGTTGTGACCATCGTCCTTTCGCTTGGCGTGACCAAGATGGCCAAGCGCCAGGCGATTATCCGCAAGCTCTCTGCTGTCGAGACCCTTGGCTGCACACAGACCATCTGCTCCGACAAGACCGGTACCCTTACCCAGAACAAGATGACCGTCGTCAAGCACGAGCTCGCTGCGCCCAAGGAGAAGTTCCTGGCCGGCATGGCGCTGTGCTCCGATGCTCAGTGGGACGAGGAGCTGGGCGAGGCCGTGGGCGAGCCGACCGAGTGCGCGCTCGTCAACGACGCCGGCAAGGCTGGCCTCACCGGCCTGACTGCCGAGCATCCGCGCGTGGGCGAGGCCCCGTTCGACTCGGGCCGCAAGATGATGTCCGTGATCGTCGAGACCTTGGATGGCGAGTACGAGCAGTACACCAAGGGCGCGCCCGACGTGGTGATCGGCCTGTGCACCCATATCTACGAGGGCGAAAAGGTCGTCCCGCTGACCGAGGAGCGTCGCGCCGAGCTCGTGGCCGCCAACAAGGCCATGGCCGACGAGGCTCTGCGCGTGCTGGCGCTGGCAAGCCGCACCTACACCGAGGTCCCGAGCGACTGCAGCCCCGCTGCGCTCGAGCACGACCTGGTCTTCTGCGGCCTGTCCGGCATGATTGACCCTGTCCGCCCCGAGGTCGCCGACGCCATCCGCGAGGCGCACGATGCCGGTATCCGCACCGTCATGATCACGGGCGACCACATCGACACCGCCGTGGCCATCGCCAAGCAGCTGGGCATCGTCACCGATCGCAGCCATGCCATCACCGGTGCCGACCTCGATCGCATGAGCGACGAGGAGCTCGACGCGCACATCGAGGACTACGGCGTGTACGCCCGCGTCCAACCCGAGCACAAGACACGCATCGTCGAGGCTTGGAAGTCGCGCGACCAGATCGTGGCCATGACGGGCGACGGCGTCAACGACGCCCCGTCCATCAAGCGCGCCGACATCGGCGTGGGCATGGGCATTACTGGTACCGACGTCACCAAGAACGTCGCCGACATGGTGCTCGCCGACGATAACTTTGCCACCATCATCGGTGCCTGCGAAGAGGGCCGTCGCATCTACGACAACATCCGCAAGGTCATCCAGTTCCTGCTTTCGGCCAACCTTGCCGAGGTGTTCTCGGTGTTTATCGCCACGCTCATCGGCTTTACCATCTTCCAGCCGGTGCAGCTGCTGTGGGTGAACCTGGTCACCGACTGCTTCCCCGCGCTCGCGCTGGGCATGGAGGATGCCGAGGGCGACATCATGAAGCGCAAGCCGCGCAACGCCAAGGACGGTGTCTTTGCCGGACATATGGGTCTGGACTGTGTGGTCCAGGGCCTAATCATCACCGTGCTGGTGCTGGCGAGCTTCTTTGTGGGCGTGTACTTTGACATGGGCTACATCCATATCGCCGATATGATCGCCGGCAATGCCGACGAGGAAGGCGTGATGATGGCGTTCATCACGCTCAACATGGTTGAGATTTTCCACTGCTTCAATATGCGCAGCCGTCGTGCGTCGCTGTTCACCATGAAGAAGCAGAACAAGTGGCTGTGGGCTTCCGCCGCGCTGGCGCTGGTGCTGACGGTGATCGTAACCGTGCAGCCGACGCTTGCCGAGATGTTCTTTGGCCCCGTGACGCTTGAGCTCAAGGGCGTTGTCGCTGCCCTGGGCCTGGCCTTCCTGATCATCCCGCTGATGGAGATCTACAAGGCGATCATGCGCGCGGTCGAGAAGGAGTAAGTCGAAAGGCCATCCTTCCCACCGGCCCGACCGCCTGCGGGGTTTCTTCCTCGCTGGTCCTCGCGCTTCGCGCTGCGGGATCGCTCGGAAGAAACCCCTCCCGGCGGGCGGGCCTTCGGATAACCTCTCGGGACCATTGGCTGAGGGAAAGTTTGTGAGCTGGTCGGGCTTTGCCCGGCCAGCTCTTTTTGATTTAAAATACCTGCTCAGTTGTGTGGTTTGGTGCTGGGAGGCGTTTGTGGCTAAGGCTAAGGCGAAGAAAAAGACGACGGGGGCGCGGGCTAAGCGTGATCGTCGTCGGAAGCTCGCGACCGAAGCTCCCGCATCTGCTGAGGAGTTGCTGGCGAGTGTACCGGGGCTTGACGCGTTGCAGGATGTTCCGGCGTTCGATGACCTGCCGGTCGACGCGGCTCAGCAGGCTGCATTTGACGACTTTTGCGCACAGGCCGAGGAGTCCGAGCAGATGCAGCTCGGTGCCGTGGTGCGCCTGGACCGCGGGTTTCCGCTGGTGGCGACTGCCGATGACACGTTTCGTGCCGAGCATGCCGTAGGGTTTGCCAAGTCGCGTGGCGAGGACGAGGTCTTGCTGCCCGCCGTGGGCGACCGCGTGGCGGTTCGCCGTGCTCCCGGGCACGACATGGGCGTGATCGAGTGCGTACTGCCGCGCCGTACGAGCTTTGAGCGTTGGCGTGGCCGTGCCCGCGGCGAGCGCCAGGTGCTCTGCTCCAACGTCGACAGCGTGCTGATCGTGCAGGCGCTCGGTGCCGGCGAGGTGCTGCTCGACCGCGTGGCGCGCTCGCTGGTGCTGGCGCTCGATTGCGATGCCGAGCCGGTGGTGGTGCTCACTAAGGCCGACCGTTGCGAGGCCGACGAGCTCGAGCGCGATCTGGACCGCGTGCGCCGCTTGGTGGGTCCGGACGCGCGCGTGATCGTGACGTCTTCTGCCGAGGGCCGCGGCTTAGACGAAGTGCGCGCCTGCGTGCCCGCCGGGAGCTGTGCCATGATTTTGGGCGAGTCGGGTGCCGGCAAGTCGACGCTGCTCAACGCGCTGTTGGGCCACGACACCTTGGCTACCGGCGGTGTGCGCGAGCGCGATGACCAAGGTCGTCACACTACCGTCGCGCGTGTGATGGTGGCGCTGCCGGGCGACGCCGGCGTGATCGCCGATGCGCCGGGCCTGCGGAGCCTGCCGCTTGTGGGTCACGAACGGGGGTTGGCTCGCGCGTTTCCCGAGATCGTGGAGGCGTCGCGCGCGTGCCGGTTTGGTGATTGCACACACACCCATGAGCCGGGTTGTGCCGTTCGCGAGGCCGAGGACGCGGGACAGATTGACAGCCTGCGTCTGGAGACGTTCCAAAACTTGGCGTCATCCATGCGCGTGAGTGCCCAAATGCTCGATCCCGATGTTCATCTGTAATTGAATTTTCCTATGACAGCCGTCTTCCAACTGTTTGGGAGGCGGCTTTTTTGCTGCCAAATCGCCTCTAAATATACGTTTTGCCGACGTTCTGACCAAAACCTTGCCACGAGCTTGACGGGCTGGTCAGCTTTTGGTCAGCAATTGGTTTGACACGTAAAACCAAGATTGCGATTGCGCCGCTTTGCGCCCTGGTCGCCCAGACAATGGTGGTACGGGCATTTGCCCGGTGCTACCTTGAGAGGAGCGGCCGTGAACAAGAGCAAGCGCATCGCCATCAGTTTGGTCGCGGGCGTGCTTGCCGCGGCGCTCTGCATGGTCTACGGCTCGTCGATCCGCTCACAAGCCGAGCAGGCCCAGGCCGAGACTTTGGCAAAATACGGCGGCGACCGCGTTGAGGTGTGCGTCGCGGCGCGCGATATCGATGCGGGCGAGACCCTCGACGAGACTAATGTCATAACTCAGGAATGGCTGGCGAGTCTGCTGCCGCGTGATGCGGCGACCGAGCTGCGTCAGGTGCGCGGCGACGTGACGACCTCGCGCATTCCCAAAAACGCCGTGATTTGCAATGTCTACACCAAGGCCGAGAGCCACAAGCTCGAGGTGCCTAAAGGCAAAGTGGCCGTTTCGGTGGCGGTCGATGCCGAGCACTCGGTCGGCGGCGCCGCGGGCGTGGGCAGCTACGTGGACGTGTACGTGCAAAAAGACGGCGTAACCGATCGGCTGTGCGGCGCGTACGTGATCGATACCAGTGAGGATTCCGGTTCCACGCGCGAGGGCAAGATCGAATGGGTGACGCTGGCGGCTGACCCCGAAGACGTCAAGGAACTGCTGGGAGCCTCGGGCAAGGGAACGGTCAGCTTGACGATTCCCGCCACGGCGCGCGGCAAAAAGAGCGGAGGCGACGAGTGATGAAGGCGATCTGGCTTGCGTGCTGCGCGTGCGGCGATTACGGGCTGTTGCAGCGGGAAGTCGAGGGCCGTGATGTGGGTGCACAGGTGCTTCGCGTGGGTGACCTGGACGGGCTGGTTTCCATGGCGCGGGCGTTTCCGTCGCGCCGCGGGGCTGCCATCATCGCGGCGTCTCTGTTTGATACCGAAGATGGGCGCAAGACTGTTGCGCGCCTGACGGCCGAAGGCCGCGTGAGTCGCGTGGTCGTGTTGATAGAAGCGCTCGATCCGTCGGATATCGAGGGGCTGTTTCGCGCGGGGGCGACCGAGGTCATCGCTGCGCACAGTATATGCGGCAACGGGCGTGCGGGCGAGGGAGCGGTTGATTCCGATCGGCGCATGACGATTGAGCCCGATGCTTTTGTTGATAGGGAACCCGGGGCGCCTCGCGCTACAAGAGGCCCGCGTGTTGATGATTATGGAAAAGCGGAAGCCGAGCATGGTCGGCGCCCCCGGAACCCCCTTGTATGCGATGACGCTGGAGGGCCGGCGCAGCATGCTGGCGACTCCCCGGCTGTAGATATGGGATACGTGCACGGCGTGAATCTGGTGGATGAACTCGACGAAGTTGAGGGCTTTGCCGGGTGCGGCGAGTTGTCGCTAATGCAGCATGAGCAGATTGCGCAGAACGAGCCTGCCTCGCAGACCGAACAAGCTGCCATGCCGGCTTGGACGCAGCGTGTGGTTGCGGCGGGGGAGACGGGGGCGCTGCCACCGACGCCCGCCCCGCCTCCGATGCCGCCGGCAGACGCTGCCGCTCCGCCGCATCGAGCTCCGGTCATCTGCGCTATTTCGGGTTCGGGCGGTTGCGGCAAGTCGACGATCGTTGCCACCATGGCACACACATCGTCGCTGTTGGGCTTGCGTGCCGCCGTGCTCGACCTGGACCTGATGTTTGGAAACCTTTACGACTTGTTAGGCGTCGATGCTCCGCGCGATATGGCGGCACTTATCGAGCCGTCGGCGGCGGGCACGCTCACCGAGCCGG
>URTP01000021.1 GCA_900550835.1 uncultured Collinsella sp.
CGGCGGGCGCATCGGTCCGGTGTGGTCACTGGTGATCCAGCTGGCCTTCATCTGGATCGTCACATGGATCGCCGCCTATCCGGTGTGTGACAGCATCCTGATCCTGAACCTCAGTGCCGCCATCAAGATCCTGCTGGCGCTGACGGTGGGGGTGCTGGGCATCGTGTACGTGTCGAAAAACGGCTTCGTCAACAGCATGGAGGCCCGGACCTTCCTGCCGTCCTTCGACCTGAACAGCCTGTCCTATATCTCCGTCATCCTCTTTAACTTTCTGGGCTTCGAGGTGGTCTGCACCTACGCTGACAATATGCAGGCCCCCCGGCGGCAGATCCCACAGGCCATCGTCACCGCCGCCTTCGGCATCGGCGCCGCCGTGCCGGTACGGGACATCAGTCCGGATTCCGGCCTCATCGATGCCGTGTCCCTGATGACCGGCGGGGCCGGCGGTACGCTGGTGCGGGTGGTGGCTCTCTTGTTTCTGGTGACGCTTTTTGGTAATATGATCTCATGGTCCATGGGCGTCAACTCCACCGCCGCCTACGCCGCCGACCGGGGCGATATGCCGGCGGTGTTCGCCCGGCGCTGGAAGCGCAACGATATGCCCGTGGGTTCCGCCGTCACCAGCGGCATCGTGGCCTCTGCCGTGTGCCTGCTGGGGGCGGTGATGGAGCGGCTCAGCCCTGACTCGTCCCTGTTCTGGAGCTTCTTCGCCTTGAATCTGGTGATGCTGCTGCTGAGCTATCTGCCGGTGTTCCCGGCGTTTCTGACCCTGCGGCGGAAATTCCCGGATCGGGAGCGCCCCTTCCGGGTGCCGGGCCGCAGCGGCTTTCTGAAGTGGCTGGTCTATGTGCCTATGGCCCTGATCATTCTATCCATCATTTTTACCGCCGTGCCGCTGTCGTGGGATCGGGAGACACTCAGCGGCGTGCTGCCCATCACCGTCGGCTCCGTGCTGAGCGTGCTGCTGGGCGAGGTGCTCATTGCAGCCCGGCGGCCCCAACACTGATTGCAGGAGGAAGCATTATATGGCAAAACGTATCATCGGCTCTACCCCCAAGGCGGACGGCTATCGGATGCCTGCGGAATTTGAACCCCAGGACGGGGTGTGGATGCTCTGGCCGGAGCGCAACGACAACTGGCGCAGCGGGGCCAAGCCCGCACAGGAGACCTTCTGTCAGGTGGCCCGTGCCATTGCCCGGTTTGAAAAGGTCACCATGTGCGTCAGCGCCGGACAGTATCAGAATGCACGGGCCCGCCTTCCGGAGGAGATCCGGGTGGTGGAGGTGTCCTCCAACGACGCATGGGTCCGGGACTGCGGCCCCACCTTTCTGGTAAACGGACAGGGCGGCCTGCGGGCGGTGGACTGGACCTTCAACGCATGGGGCGGCCTGTACGACGGCCTGTACTTCCCGTGGGACAGGGACGATCAGGTGGCGCAGAAGATCTGTGAGATGGCGGACGTGGACTCCTACCGCACGGAGGGCTTCGTGCTGGAGGGCGGCTCCATCCATGTGGACGGCGAGGGTACCGTGCTGACCACGGAGATGTGCCTGCTGTCCCCCGGCCGGAATCCCGATCTGTCTAGGGCGGAGATCGAGGAGAAGCTGTGCCAGTATCTGGGCTGCGAGAAGGTGCTGTGGCTCCGGGACGGCATCGATCCCGACGAGACCAACGGCCATATCGACGATGTGGCCTGCTTCGTGGCGCCGGGGGAGGTGGCCTGTATCTGGACGGAGGACAAGGACAACCCCTTCTATCAGGCGGCGCAGGACGCCTACCGCACCCTGTCTCAGGCCACCGACGCCAAGGGCCGGCGGCTGAAGGTGCATAAGCTGTGCCTGACCCGTGAGCCCTGCCGGCTGGAGGGCGCCGAGACCATCGACGCCGTGGAGGGTACCGTCCCCCGTGAAAACGGCGAGGTGAGCATCGCCTCCTATATGAACTTCCTCATTGTCAACGGCGGCGTGATCCTGCCCCAGTACGGCGACGAGAACGACGCTCTGGCAGTGCGGCAGGTGCAGGAGATGTTCCCGGACCGTGAGGTGGTGGGCGTGCAGACCCGTGAGGTGGCCTTCGGCGGCGGCAATATCCACTGCATTACCCAGCAGGAGCCGTCCGCTTAATCGTCTGACTTTCCGAGGCACCCCATCTCGCCGCTCAAACCGTCGCTCGCGTACCAAAGTACGCTTCGCTCCTCTTTCGCGGCGACCTGGGGCACCTCGAAAACCCAGCCGATCAATCGGACAATCGGCGAATCGAACCATCTTGGGGCATTGATGGTCGGCTTGCCCGATGTCTTGGCCGGTTGGGTTTTCTTTGGGCACTCCGTTGCCTGCACTTCGGAGTGCCCTTTTCTTTGATTGAGTACGCGTCTGGCCTGGGATTTTTTGCGGGTTAGGCCAATTGTTCGCTTGAATTTCCCAGGTCAGACGCGTCTTCAATTGCCGAAAGTTATCGGTCGTGAACGCGGCCGTTTTGATCGGAGTATCTATGTACCAGCGTATCGTTATCTACACGCGCCTGTTCCGCGAGCGTTGGTCCAACAAATGCATCCTCTCCTCTCTCTGGGATGGCACCTGCACCGGTGACGTGGCCTGCAACCCTACCTTGGGCTGCGCCTTCGGTACAGATGCCATCCTTTTTGCTGTAGGGGGAGCGCGCCATGGCAGGTAAAAAGTTCTCCCTGATCGAGGTCATCCTTTCGGTTATCTGCGTCGTGTTTACCATCGAGGCGGCGGCTCCGGCATCTGCCATGGGCAACGTGCAGTTCTTCTGGTGGATCTTCCTTATCATTACGTTTTTGCTTCCCTATGGTCTGGTGGTGGCCGAGCTGGGTACGGCGTTTGATTCCGAGGGCGGCCTGTACGATTGGGTTCGCTTGGGCCTGGGCGACCGTTGGGGCGCCCGTTGCTCTTGGTGCTACTGGGTTAACTTTCCGCTGTGGGTGGCAAGTATCGCCTGCATGTTCCCCAGTGTCATTAATGCGGTGTGGGGTATCGAGTTTTCACTCGGGATCCGAATCGCCATCGAGATTGTCTTTGTGTGGGGCGTCACGGTCATGGCAATGCAGCCGGTGGCCGAGGCAGATTGGGTCATGGACGGCGGCGCCGTCATCAAGGTGCTCATTACCGCTGTGGTGGGAATCGTCGGCATTTGGTTTGCCTGCAATAACGGCTTTGCCAACGACATGTCGTTTAAGACCTTCATTCCAGATCTGGGCGACACCAATTCGTTGACGTACCTATCGATTATCCTGTTCAACTTTATGGGCTTCGAAGTGGTCGCGACCTTTGCCAGCACGATGAAGAACCCGTCGCGTGATATCCCCAAGGCGGTTATTGCCGGTGGCGTGGCCATTGCGGCGATCTACATCATCTGTGGCATTGGCATTGGAGCCGCGGTTCCCACCGAGCATCTTTCACTCGATTCGGGCATTGTGGACGCAGTCGCCGCTATGGTGGGGCGCACCCACCCGCTGACGATGGTCGTGGGCGTGGCCTTTTTGGTGACGCTGTTCGCCAATATGATCTGCTGGAGCTTTGGCGTCAACAACGTAGCGAGCTATGCCGCGCGCCATGGCAACATGCCGCGTCCCTTTGCGTTGGTGTCCAAAAAGACCGGCATGCCCAACGGCTCGGCGCTCATTAACGGCTGTTTTGCCAGTCTGGTGCTGCTGCTCCAGATTCCGCTGGGTGAGGGTTCCGACGTCTTTTGGGTCTTCTTCTCGATGAACGTCGTCTTTCTGCTCATGAGCTATATCCCCATGTTCCCAGCGTTTTGGCGTCTGCGCAAGCACGATAATCGCTCGCGTGTGTTCCGTGCGCCTTTCGAGGGCAAGGTGCTCGCGGTGGCGCTTGCGATTCCCGTGGTGGAGCTCGTGCTTTCGATTGTTGCTACGATTGTGCCGCTCAACAGCTCACCTGCCGAGATGGCAAAGTTGCCGATTCTCGCGGGCGTAGTGATTGGCCTGTTATTGGGCGAGGTTTCGCGCCTCATATCGCGCCGCGGCCGAAGCGTCGACAATCCCGGCGTTGGTGCACGGGGGTCAGGTTACTTTGCACCAAAACAGTAAGCGCCGCGAGTTGCGCAGCGCTTGGTGCATCTTGGATTACTGTTCGCGGTGCTCGGGATCGGAAACGAGCTTAGGCGCAAAGAAGGGGACGTGGCCCAGATAGGGGCAGCTGTCCGAACGCTCTTCGACGACACAGGGGACGTCATTGTAGGTAAGTGAGTCGCTCAGGTGGACGATGGCCTTGGCGGCAGGAGCAACGAGTATTTTGAGCGGTGCGATAGGCGCCATGGCATCTCCTTTCATCGGTGAGACACAGCTTGTTTATCTAAACGATACAGTACGTTTAATCGGTGAGTCTAATCTTGCGGCAAAGAATCTGTCAACATCCTCACGGCATCTAGACAGGGGAGGCGGGCATGAGTTTCGCGTTCTATATCTACACCACGATTATCATGGGTGTGGCTCTGGTGACCAGTGCCGTGGCATTGGTGGTTTGGCTCATGACGCGCCGTCGCGACAGCCTGGTGGCCGCGGCGGGCTTTTTGCTCTACATGCTCGATATGTCGGTCATTTTTTTTGACGAGTACAATCGGCTCAAATACGAATACGCTGTTACCTTTAGCGAGCCGTTGCAGCACCCCTTGCTGCGCTGCGTGCTCGGTATTGCCATCTATGCCTGCGTGGTACTGTGGATGTTTGCGCGCTTGCGCAAAAGACCGACGTCGCGCATGCTCGGACTTGCTATCGTGCCGTTTTCAATCTTGCAATTGGTGCTGGTGCCTCGCAGCGGTGCTGCCGGAGAGGTGCAGCAGTATCTCTTTTGGCTCACGCGTGACCTGGGCAATGTAGGATGTCTTGCCTATGCCGCCTGGCATTACCGGCACAGGGCCACGCGTGTTGAGAAACTCGACCTCGACCGCTCAAAGCTCTTTTGGAAGGTGGCACTCGTTCTTGCGTTTTGCGTAATCGCCGAGGACACCTACATGATTTTGCTCTGCCGCCCCGACTCTCAAAACCCCGTCATCAGCCTCTTTTTGTGGTATCTGTCCGAGCGCAATATCTCCGAAAACGTGCTGCTCGTGGTATGCGCGGTCCAACTCTTTTGCCAGTTTAGCCATATCCTGCGCGTGTATGCCCGTCATCCGCGTGCCGATGAGGACGTGGCGGCCGAGAGCGCACGCTCTGGGGACGATCTAGCATCACGCGTTGTGATCTATGCCGATGCCCATAAGCTGTCGCGGCGCGAGCAGGAGGTGCTCACGCTGGTGCTGAAGGGCAACGACGCCCAAAACATCGCCAGCGAGTTGGTCATCAGCCCTGGCACTGTCAAGGCGCACTTGCATCGCATCTACGTTAAAAGCGGTGTCTCCAACCGAGATGACCTCATAGATGCCTTTTGGCGTTCCTAGTCCTATTCTTCCTTGCATGCGGGTCTTGCCGTGTGGGCGGGCACGCCGTTGGGCGTAATGACGCGGTAATAATCTCAGACAATAAACCTGCAGGTAAAGCGTGTAAACCTGCTTAAACTGACCGTTTGCGATCCCTGGCCTTGGCACGGATTTGCCCCTGTGTATCAATGGGTGTAGCGCGAAGCCGCGGACGTGGGACAGACGTCCGAGCACGGCTTGTAGGCACGCGCCGATGCGGGAGCGCTACGCTCCCAACCGAGTGCCCACGCGGGCGGTGCGTCCGCGTTGCAACCAAAGATGCCTGAGGAGGCTCACATGGACAAGGCTGATGTAGTTATCAAGAGCAACGCCGTCTTTACCGGCGATGGGCTCGAGCCGTTTAAGGGCGGCGTTGCCGTGCGCGGTGATAAGATTGTTGCCTGCGGTGACGATGCTCACCTGGCACCGTTTATCGGTCCCGATACCGAGGTGCGCGACTTTGGCGACCAGCTCGTCATGCCCGGCCTGATCGACTCGCACACGCATTTTGCCCAGGGCGCGTTTATGACCGACCCCGATTTTGCCGTCAACCTCATCGACTGCACCAGTTTTGAGATGGCGATGGAACGTGTCGTGGCGTTTGCGGCCGACCATCCCGATAACGAGTGGATTCTGGGCTGCCAGATTATCCAGTTCCAGTGGGATGTCCCCGAGATGCCCACAGCCGCGATGATCGATGAGTACATCTCGGACCGCCCGGTCTTTCTGCAGCAGGTTGACCTGCATACCTTTAGTGCCAATACCTGCGCCATCAACAAGGTGGGAGTAACTTCGCAGACGCCCGATCCCGCAGGCGGCAAGATCCTTAAGGATGCCGAGGGCAATCTGACGGGCGTGTTTTCCAACAACGCCGGCGTCTTCTTTATGGACGAGGTCTACGACCCAGCGCCCGAGGTTGTTGACGCGTCGTTTGCAAAAACCGCCCGGCGCGCCAATGCCCTGGGAATCACTACGGTCGGCATGGTCAATCCTACGTTTGTGAGCATGGAAAACCCGTATGCGGTGTTGGCAGGTCTTAATGCCAAGGGCGACTTGCCACTGCGCGTGTTCCTGTACACCGATCTGTTCGAAAACGAGTCCTTAACGCTCGAGCAGATCAAGGAGAAATACGCCTTCTCGGGTACGCAGGTCGAGTGGCACGGCTTTAAGCAGTTTCTTGATGGCGTGTGCTCCGACCACACCGCTTGGATGCTTGAACCCTATTCCAACACGCCCGATACCTGCGGTGAGCCCGCGGAGGATCCAGAGCGCATCCGTGCCGCCATTGTCAGGGCGCAGGAATGGGGCGTTGACACGCGCGTCCATACGATCGGCGATCGCTCGGTGCGTTTTGTGCTTGATTGCTTTGAGGAGGGCGAGCGCTTGCATGGTAAGCGGGGTTGCCGCCACTCCATGGAGCACAACGAGACGGTTCAGCCCGAGGATCTGCCGCGCTATGCCGAGCTGGGTATATGCCCTGGTATGCAGCCGTGGCACATGCTGCTCGATATGGCTGACCTTGCCAAGGACGATGCCGTGGGCCCCGAGCGTGCTGCGCTTTCGTGGCCCCTGCATAGCCTGCTTGCCAGCGGTGCCGTGGTGCACCTGGGCAGTGACTTCCCCGTTGTGGGCTTGGAGCCCATGGAGGAGGTGTACGGCGCGGTCTTCCGCATGCTCGAGGACGGCTCCAACCCAGAAGGGTGGTTCCCGCAGGAGCGCATCACCATGGCCGAGGCCCTGCGCGCCTACACCTACGGCAGCGCCTACGCCATGCATGCCGAGGATCGCATCGGTACGCTCGCATGCGGCAAACAGGCTGATATCTGTGTGCTCGACCGTAACCTCTTTGACTGCGAACCGGCTGAGGTCCTCGAGGCCACGGCGTATCTCACGATGATTGCCGGCAAGGTAGTCTACGAGGCCTAGCGGGGCTGCTGCATCGCTGGGCGGTGCCGCAGCCTGTGCGTGCCGCCCATCCATTCATGCATCCATTCATCAATCTCTCATGGAAAGGGGAGAACAATGGCAGAAGAAACGACCGCCGCTGTTGAGGAGGAGCGTGAGCTTGCCTCGCAGCCGATTCCCGGCCTGGTGCGCAAGTACACCATCATCACCGGCCAGGGTATGCTCGCCCAGATTATCATGGTGGTCCTTGAGGGCCTCGTGATGGGTTGGGGCCTGGGTGCACACGGCCTGGCCTGTGTTTCGATCATCATGTCGGTCGAGTACATTAACCTGGCCTTTGGCAACCTGTTTGGCACCGGCGTGCCCGCCGTGGTGGGCAACCTTTTGGGTGCCGGCGACATTAAGGGCGCCAGCAAGGCGTTTAGCCAGGGTTTTTGGCTTACCACGATTGTGAGTGTGCTGCTTGCTGTGGTGATGGCTGTGTTTACCGAGCCCATCTGCGCATTCTTCGGCGCCACGCCCGACATCATGGCCGATACCGTTGCCGGCGTGCGCACCTTCTCCGTGCTGCTGCCGCTCACGGTCATTGGTCAGATGGTCACCGCCGTCATGCGTGTGGACGAGAAGGTTCAGATCCAGGCCAACCTCATGACCGTGTCTGCCATCGTCGCTATCTGCTGGCTTGCGCTTTCCACGTTTGTGCTCAAGCTTGGCGTTATGGGAGCTGGCGTGTACTACGGTCTTTCCATCGGTATCTGGGCCATCGGTATCTTCTGGTTCATCGGCGGTAAGAAGTCGCAGCTCCAGATCAGCGCCGCCGACCTCAAACTCGACATGGCCATCTGCGGCCAGATCATCAAGATTGGTTTCCCGTTCTTTTTGGTGCAAGCTGCCACGTTCATCTTCAACACCGTTGCCAACTCGTTGCTTGGCCAGCTCGGCGGCGACATGGGTTCGCTCTACATCGCGGCCTTTGGTGTGATCAACGGCTACATCCTCTACATTACCATGATGGTCGCCCAGTGCTTCTCGTACGGCCTGCAGCCCATTGCCGCCTTCAACGCCGGCGCCAAGGCGTGGGCGCGCCTCAAGGAAACGCTCTCCTGCACGCTTAAGTACCAGGTCGTGACGCTTGCTGCGGTGTCTGCTGTGCTATGGGTGGCCGCAACGCCGGTCTGCGCCTTTTTTGCTGGTAGCGACCCGGCGCTCGTCGAGGTTGCCGCCAACGCCACGCGCATCGTTATCCTGGCCGTGGCCCTGGGCTATCTTGCCATGACCATGTCGATGTACTTCCAGGCGGTTGAGAAGGTGGGTATCGCCACGTTCACCGGTCTGCTCCGCTACGTGATCTGCTCCGTGCCGCTTATGTACCTGCTTGGCAACATGATGGGCGTTCAGGGTGTCTGGTTTGCCTTGGTGGCGGCTGACGCCATCACTGGTCTTATCTCCATCGCCCTCGCCGTCCGCGAATCCAAGCGACTTGCCACGCTCTAGACTCGGGCACGGCCAGCCCGCGATAGTCGAATAAGTCAACTCGCCTGCAAGCCACCACAATGGGGACAGTTCCCATTGTGGTGGCTATTGTTATTTAGGGTCTGAGATTTCGGCTCTATAAATAACGTTTTTGAACTGGGCTACTAAAAGATTGTGGAAAACACTACTACAAGATTATGGAAAACGCTACTGCAAGATTATGGCAAATGATACTATACGATTATGGTAACAGCGTTATAAGGGGCGTTGATATGGCCGAGTACATTAACAGGGATTTGCATGAGTTGCTCATTCGCATGGCGGGTTGGTTTCCTGTTGTGTCGTTGACGGGGCCTAGGCAGAGCGGTAAGTCTACGCTGGTTAGGCATGCCTTTCCCGACTATTCCTATGTCACGCTTGAGGACCCCCAAACGAGGCGCGCGGCCTTGGAGGATCCGGTGAGTTTTATCCGCAACCGAAAGGGCGGACTCATCATCGATGAGGCGCAATACGCCCCGGATTTGTTCTCGATGATTCAGGTTGTTTCGGATGAGCGGGGAGACGCCGGTCAATACATCCTTACGGGATCGCAAAACTTTTTGATGATGAAAAGCATCGGCCAGTCTCTTGCCGGGCGAGTCGGGATCTTAAAATTGCTGCCATTTTCGTTTCGAGAAGCGGAGAGGGGCCAGCAGGGGCAGTTGGAAGTGGATTTGTTTGCGCTCGAAGGGGGATACCCTCGCCTGCGTTCCGCCGGAATGCCGTCCTCGGTTTATTTCCCCAGCTATATTGATACCTATGTTGAGCGCGATGTTGTGGGCTTGCTTGACGTGCGCAATAAAGCGGAGTTTCATAAGTTTCTGTCCATAATTGCCCAGAGCGCCGGTGCTCTCATTAATATATCTTCGCTTTCTCGAGATACGGGTGTGAACGTATCGACCATTAAAAGCTGGTTGTCTATCCTGGAGCAGAGCTACCTGACGTTTTCACTGCAGCCCTATTATGCAAATGCCAGGAAACGTTTGACTAAAACGCCCAAGCTTTATTTTTACGACACGGGGCTGCTCTGCTACTTGCTCAAAATTGGATCACTGGAGCAACTTTTGGAGAGCTCTTATCTGGGGGCAGTTTTCGAAAACCTCATCGTTTCCGAAACGGCGAAGAGCCATCTCAACGTGGGCGAGAATCCCGAGTTGTATTTCTATAGGGACGACGGCAAGCGAGAAATCGATTTGCTCGACTGCACAAACTCAGGGAGTCCCAAGGCTATCGAAATAAAATCATCCAGAACGTATCACGATAAGTACGCCCGCCATTTACGGGCTGTATGCGATGAGATCGACATTGCAAAAGATGCGCGCTATGTTGTGGCCCGCGTGGATTCAACGTATGAGTCGAAAGACTGTAGCGTGGTCTCGGCGCGTGATTGGCTTTTGCGATAACAAGTTCGGCGTATTAACAACTGCCGCGAAGAGGATCGGACCCCTTTCGCGGCGGTTTTTTGCCGATCCGGTGCGCCTCAGATGCAAGTGAGTAGGCTTTTTTGGATCTGTCGAGCACACCGCGACAAACGCTAAATAAAACCGCAGGTCAGAGCTGTGGCGTTTTGGAGTGTGCTCGGCCTCCTGCAAAAGGTCTACTCACTTGGTTTTTCGGCGAGAAGGCCGCCGCAAGGGCAAGCAGCTCTCCTCACGGCGGTTGGCGTTTGCCCAGATAAAACCTGCCAAAATAAACCTGTCTACTCTTTGAGCCAGAGCCGACACTAATTCAAATGGCGAAATCAAAGGGCGTTCTCTGCATGGAGGGCGCCCTTTTTTATCGCGGGATGTTTTGCGTGGCAGTCATGAGGCCCAGGCGGTTGCTGACGCCGAGCTTGCGATAGATGGCGTTGACATGCTTCTTGACGGTTGACTCGCTTATGAATAGCTCGTTTGCCATCTGTTTGTTCGTTTTGCCGTCGAGCATGAGCCGCATGACTTCGGCTTCGCGCGGTTGGATATTGTGTTCTGTAATGAAAGCATTTAGCTGGTTTGTGTCTTCTGTCTGGGTGAGTTTAATGCCCCGAGGATAGAGGTTGGCGAGCGCGAGGCTCGCGTGCCGAGCGACTTCGAGCAGGATTGCGAGCTCGGTGTCGGTGAAGTCTCCGGCCGTGCGTTCACGAAACAGGGTGATGCTTCCTAGCGGGCTGTCGTTGTGCGCGAGCGTGGCCGTACAGCCAAAGTAGACGCCCTGCGGTTCCATCCATTTGCGATAGATGGGCGTGGCATCGCGTCGCTCGACGTCGACGAGGTCGAGGTCGCGGTAGACGCCGACCTTATGTAAGTCAAAGCTCCATGTTGTATAGTCCATCGCGGCGTAGCGGTTGTAGTAGTCGCTCAGTGCGCGGTCGTCCATTCCGCTGCTTGCGGGGTGGACGTAGCGTGGGGCATCACTGCCCGCCGCCTCGATCAGGTCGAACATGGCGATCCGATGGGGCACGAGCCCTGTCGTTCCCTCGAGGGTCTCCTTTTGCAGCTTATCGACACCGTGTGATGCGTGGATTGCAAGCGCGAGCTCGTTGAGAGCAGTCCAGGTCGTACTGTCCAACTCAATAGTCTGCTGTTTATTGCATGGGGGCATAGGGCATCCTTTCCATTGTGGAACCCAGTATGTCATGTTCTCGGCCTGAATAGAACTTTAGGTCAGCGAATGGTATACCGTCGGTCGCTGAAAGGGGCTCGAGGGACCATTGAGAACATCTCGGTGCGGCCGCATCATGGTCTCGTCAAGCAAAAGCACCGAGATTTAGGAGCTTGAAATGAAGACCATTTACGAGAGCGAGTCTACGCCAAAGAAGGACGGATTCTACATGCCCGGCGAGTACGAAGAGCAGGAGCGCACCTGGATTTTGTGGCCGCATCGCTCGGATGTGTGGCGCTGTGGTGCCAAGCCGGCGCAAAAGGTCTTTACCGAGATTATTAAGACCGTTGCACGCTTCCAGCCCATCACCGTTGGTGTCAATGCCGAGGATTTCCCTGCGGTGTGCGAGATTTTCGATGGCGTTGAGAACGTGCGCGTGATTCATATGGAGTACAACGACTCCTGGATCCGCGACCCCGGCCCGGCGTTTCTTGTCAACGACAAGGGCGACGTGGCACTCTCGCACTTCCACTTTAACGCGTATGGCGGCTTTATCGACGGTCTGTATTTCCCGTGGGACAAGGATGCGAGTATCGGCTTGCAGGTGGCACAGCTCGAGCAGGTTAACCGCTATCGTCCCGAGGATTATATCCTCGAGGGTGGCTCGTTTAACTGCGACGGCCAGGGCACCGTGGTGACCACCGAGATGTGCCTGCTCAATGAGGACCGCAACCCCCAGTACACCAAGGAGCAGATCGAGGAGAAGCTTGCCGAGTACCTGGGCATCGAGAAGGTCATTTGGATCAAGGATGGCATCGACCCGTTTGAGACCAACGGGCACGTGGACGACGTCGCATGCTTTAGTGCGCCCGGCGAGGTCTGCTGCATGTGGACCGATGATCCCAACCATAAGTTCTACAAGGAGTGCCAAGAGGCGTATAAGACGCTTTCCGAGACGACGGATGCCCGTGGCCGCAAGCTCAAGATCCACAAGGTGATTATGCCTGCGACCTCGGTATATATGACCGAAGAGGAGGCCAGCACGATTGACCCCGTCGAGGGCGTGCTGCCGCGTACCCCCGAGGACGCCTTTGAGCCCAGCTACCTCAACTTCTTGCCCATCAACGGGGCGGTGCTGGTGCCACAGTTCGGCGATCCCAATGACGCCCAGGCGCTCAAGGATATCCAGGCTGCTTATCCGGACCGTGAAGTCATCGGTATCATGACTCGCGAGGTTATTTACGGCGGCGGCAACATTCACTGCATCACCCAGCAGCAGCCCAAGGCGCGCTGTAAATAGCAGTTCCATGGTGAACAGTGCTTGATTGTCCGCACGCGAAAGTCCGCCGACTTCAATGGTCGGCGGACTTTTTGTGTGGTGGTTTCAGCTGAACGGCGGGCCGTGCGGCTTGGGTGTGCGGGCACACAATCTGGGGAAACCAAACAGATTGGGGGCTTGTATAATCGATTCGAAGGGAAACGTGCGACCCGAGGGCATGTTTAACAGGGCGCATCTGGCTCCCGAATCCCAGCGCGCATACGATACGCTGCTCGAGTGCGTGCTCAACGGGCAGAAGGACTGCGAGGTTTCGGCGCGTGCGGGTATGGATACGATCAAGGCGCTCGTATAGCTTTGCGCTTTCGGATGTGACACATAGGACTGCATGCGCCGCTCCCGGCTATATTGCCTTCGAGTGCTTTAACTCATGGAGATAGCCGGCATCAGCGATTTCGAGAGCTTGGCGGCGTCCACGAATGCCCCCGTGTTTACGCCTCAGACGGATGACTTTGGACTCGCGGTCCATATCTTTAAGATGCTCAACCGCGGAATACACCCATACGCTTCTGGTGAGCTGGACTTGGACATATTTGACCTGGACGACGATGACATTCCGCCTGCACCATTGATAAACAGCTGCGTGTGTAATGGGCACAGCCCGTTTGTGGGGACGTTGGTCGGATACGTTGTCCCAAAGTACGCTCTTGAGCTCGATGATTTTAGCGGCCTTATGGGCGAGGCACTCCGTCGATCGCTGTATGGCAGGGCGGAGGAGCGTCTTGACGCACGCACATGGGCGCGCCTGCTCGACCGCTATCTATCCGAGACAGTTGTGTGCAAGCGTGGCCATCTCCACCACTCGTTACAGCACGAATGCCCTTGCTGCCGAGGAGAGCGCGCCTTGTTGACTCGTCTTGGTTGATGGTTTGGGCCGTCTTGTGGAAAGCCCGTGAGGCGACATGCAAGTTAATCCTGCGTGTCGCCTCCGTACATATAGACGATAAATCCGTCGCCGGTGTCCTGGCTGTGATCCTCCAAGATGCGCTTCATGTTGAGGTGCTCGTAGAACTGCCAGTCGGAGTTGCAGTCGCTCATCAGGAAGAATTTGGTGCACCCGGCTTTGGCGAGTTCGGCGCGCGCAAGGTCGATGAGCGCATGGCCGAGCCCCTTGCCCTGCCATTCGGGCACGATGATGATCAGGTTGAGCTGGCCCTGGGCATATTCGTTGCCCGTGGCGGCAAAGCGGTCGGCTGTTGCCTTCTCGCGGCTATCGCCAAAGAGCGAGCCTTCGAGCTTGGCATCGGCGGTCTTTGCCATCTCGGTTGCCTGGGCGAACATCTCGTTGTAGCAGGGCTCCCACGTGGGATTGGTGCGTGGTTTGCCGTCTTCGGAGATGCCGATGCAGCAAGCGGCGATGATGCGGCCTTCAGCTTCGGCAACGAGCGCGATGGGGGAGCGCTGCAGCTGCATGGCGATGTTAAAGCGCGCACAGAAATCGGCGGCTTCGACGTCGCCTCGGTTGCGCAGCGTGTTGCACCACAGCTGGTTGTAGATGGCGGCGATGCCGGCCAGGTCATCGAGCGTGGCGGCACGCAGAGTTACGTTGTCAAGGCTCATGGGGGCTCCTTCCAAGTTGGGTCAGGCCACCCCTGAGTGTGACATGGACGCAGGACGGCCGCATCGACCATTCGGCAGGCGAGCCTCGAATCCTCGGGGACGGAGGGTCCTAAGAAGGAATGAGGGCGGATTTTCGGACACTTGCTCGATGAGAGTGGATAATCTCCCACTTTTAGCGCTGGTATAGGCCAAAAACGGGAGATTATCCACTCTCATTCTGGGTAGTCGTTGGGGACGTTCTTAAACGACCAGTCATTAAAGAACGTCCCCAATGACTACCCCAAGGAACATCCCAGACTGCCGGCAGAAAAGGAACGTCCCTAACTGCCGCATCCGGAGTAAGACAACGCCGCAGGCAGAGGACCGACAGCGAGTGGGGCTCATTTGAGGCAAGGTGACGTGAAACGAAAGGGCGCTGACCTTCTGGTCGCGCCCTTGAAGTTGAACGTCAGATTGTCCAAATGCGGCCCGCGTAACTAAACCCGCTCTGCGATCTCGTGGATGAGGTAGTCGGTCTTTTCCCAGCCTAGGCACGGGTCGGTGATCGACTTACCAAAGACGCCGCCGTCGACCGGCTGGTTGCCATCCTCCAGGTAGGACTCGATCATAAAGCCCTTGACCAGCTTGGAGATGGACTCGTTGCGGCGGCAGCTGTCGAGCACCTCTTTGCAAATGCGATACTGCTCCAGCGGACGCTTGCCCGAGTTGTCGTGGTTGCAGTCGATGACCGCTGCGGGATTGGCATAGCCGGCGTGCTCGGTATAGCGCTCGGCCAGGCGCTCCAGGTGCTCGTAGTGGTAATTGGGGTAGGTGCGCCCATCGAGACCGATGTAGCCACGCATAACGGCGTGCGCGAGCGGATTGCCGTCGCACTCGACCTCCCAGTTGCGGAAGATAAAGCTCTGGTGTGCCTGCGCGGCGTAAATGGAGTTGAGCATAACGGTGGTAGAGCCAGCAGTGGGGTTCTTCATGCCGACGGGTACCGAAATACCGCTCGACACCAGGCGATGCTCCTGGTTCTCGACCGAGCGTGCGCCCACGGCAACATAGCTCAGCAGGTCAACGAGGTACTGGTAGTTGGAGGGGTAGAGCATCTCGTCGGCGGTGAAGAAGCCCGTTTCCTCAATAACGCGCAGGTGCATATGGCGGATGGCCTTGACGCCCTCGAGCAGGTCGTCGGGAGCCTCGGGGTTGGGGTTGTGCAACAGGCCCTTGTAGCCGGTGCCCTTGGTGCGCGGCTTGTTGGTATAGACGCGCGGAATGATGATGAGCTTGTCCTTGACCTCCTCGGCGGTCTTGGCCAGTCGGTTCATGTACTCAAGTACCGAGTCCTCGCGGTCGGCAGAGCACGGGCCGATGATGAGCACCTTGCGCGCGTCCTCGCCGGTAAAGACCTTGGCGACCTCGGCGTCGAATGCCTGCTTTTTGGCGGTAAGCTCGGCGGAAAGTGGCATTTCCTCGCGGATCTCCATGGGGATCGGCAGCCTGCGTTTGAATTCCATGGCCATACGGGGCCTCCTCAATCAATTGATGGCATCGAGAACATTGTCGAATGCTCGGCATTATCCGCTGTCGCACGCTAAAGTGCAACCCCTCGCCGCCCCGAAACCTACCAAATAGGGACAGGTTTATTTTGGTAGGTTTTATCTGGGGAAACGCCGGCGGATGCCGGGAGGGAGTGGCGCTACGCGGGGCCCTATGGCTGTTGTCGGTTCCCCGGGAAACACCCTGTGGGCAAAAAATGGCAAATATGAGTACTGTTGCTATTGTAGTGCCATATTGCCGGCAAAAGATAATAGACATAACAGAAAATATGTTCATTAACCTAACACATATAAGCCCGCTATAGAGCTATTTGAGTAATTAAGGAGCGCGTGCAAGCCGTGTGAGCAGCATTTGGTGCTGTTTTGGCTGTTACTAAAAAGGTGACAGTACTCATATTTGCCATTTTTTGCCCACGGGGCTTGGAGTGGGCTGTCAATCAGGTCCCAGGGGAGGCAGTTCGAGGCCCAAAGGACACAAAACGGGGGCGCAGCTCATTCTGCGCCCCCGTTTTTGGGTATTGCGGTTGTTTGTCGCCGGTTTTACGCCGCTTCGTCGAACTGCGAGTTGTACAGGTCGGCGTAGAAGCCGCCCTGGGCGAGCAACTCGTCGTGTGTGCCCTTCTCGACGATGTCGCCGTCGCGAATCACCAAGATTACGTCGGCGTTGCGGATCGTGGACAGGCGATGCGCGATGACAAAGCTCGTGCGGCCCTGCATCAGCGCATCCATGGCGCGTTGGATGAGCTCCTCGGTTCGGGTGTCCACGTTAGAGGTCGCCTCGTCCAGAATCAGCGCCGGGCGGTCGGCCAAAATGGCGCGGGCAATAGTCACGAGCTGGCGTTGGCCCTGCGACAGGTTAGTGCCTTCCTCGTTGATCATAAAGTCGTAGCCGCCTGCGAGCGTATGGATAAAGTGATCGCAGCGTGCGGCGCGTGCAGCGGCCTGCGCCTCGGCATCGCTTGCATCGGGGCGTCCGTAGCGGATGTTCTCGCGGATGGTGCCGTTAAACAGCCAGGTATCCTGCAGCACCATGGCAAACTCGCCGCGAAGTGCCGCGCGGTCCCAGTCGCGCACGTCGATGCCCTCGACACGCAGCGAACCGCCGTCCACGTCATAGAAGCGCTGAAGCAGCTTGATGAGCGTGGTCTTGCCGGCGCCGGTAGGGCCGACGATGGCGATGGTCTGACCGGGCTCGGCCTCGCAGCTAAAGTCGTGGATGATGGTCTTGTCCGGCGTGTAGCCAAACTTGACATGGTCAAAGGTGACCTGGCCGTCAATGCAGGCGGGGTCTGCCCGGCGGGCGGGGTCAGCGTTCTGTTCTTCTTCCGGCTCACCCAAAAATTCAAACACGCGCTCCGAAGCCGCCGCCATACTTTGCAGCATGTTGCTGACCTGGGCCAGCTGCTGGATGGGCTGGGTGAAGTTCTTGACGTACTGGATGAAGGCCTGAATGTCACCGATGGTAATGGTGCCGTTTGCCGCAAAAATGCTGCCCACGATGGCCACTGCCACGTAGCCCAGATTGCCTACAAAGTTCATAATGGGCATCATCAGGCCGGAGAGAAACTGGCTCTTCCATGCGGATTCGTACAGCTTATCGTTGGCGGCGTTGAAGTCGTTCAGCACCACGGCCTCGCGGTTGAAGGCCTTGACCACGTTGTGGCCGGCATAGACCTCTTCCACCTGGCCGTTCACCACGCCCAGGGTGGCCTGCTGGGCCTTAAAATATTTCTGACTGAACCTGACCACCACCAGCACCAAGGCCAGGGACACCGGCAGGATCAGCAGGGCGATCAGGGTCATGCGGGGGCTGATGGACAGCATCATGATCAGTACGCCGATCATGGTGGTCACGCTGGTGATGAGCTGGGTGATGCTCTGGTTCAGGCTCTGGCCCAGGGTGTCCACATCGTTGGTGATGCGGGACAGCACCTCGCCCACGGTGCGCTTTTCAAAGTAGGCCAGGGGCAGGCGGTTGATCTTCTGGCTGATCTGGCGGCGGAAGTCGTAGCAGACTTTCTGGGAAAGGCCGGTCATCAGCCAGCCCTGGATAAAGCTGAAGGCGCTGCTCAGCAGGTACATGCCCAGCAAAAACAGCAGGATTCGGCCGATATACACAAAGTCGATGCTGCCGGTGCCCCGCAGCTTGGCCACCCAGCCGGTGGCCAGGGCGGTGGTGGCTTTGGCCAGCACCTTGGGGCCTGCAATATTAAAAATCGTGGAAAGAACGGCAAAAACAATCACGGCAATCAGGCGGAACTTGTAGTGCCCCAGCTCTGCCAGCAGGCTGCGCATGGTGCCCTTAAAGTCTTTTGCCTTTTGGGTCGTCATTCGTCCGGGATGCGGCATCAGGCTTCCCCTCCTTTCAGGTCCAGCTCTTTGTTGCTCAGCTGGCTGCGGGCAATTTCCTGGTAAGCCGGGCAGCTTTCCATCAGCTGGGCGTGGGTGCCCTTGCCCACAATGCGGCCATCTTCCAGAACCAAAATCTGGTTGGCGTGCAGCACAGTGGAAATGCGCTGTGCCACGATAATCACGGTGGCGTCGCCGGTTTCGGCTTTCAGCGCGCGACGCAGGGCAACATCGGTCTTGTAGTCCAGCGCGGAGAAGCTGTCATCAAACAGGTAGATCTTCGGGTGTTTGGCAATGGCGCGGGCGATGGAAAGCCGCTGCTTCTGCCCGCCGGAAACGTTGGTGCCGCCCTGGGCAATGGGGCTTTCGTACCCCTCCGGCTTGGCGGAGATGAACTCTTCCGCTTGGGCAATGCGGGCGGCGGTGCGCACATCGGCATCGGTGATATTCTCGCCGCCGAATTTCAGGTTGGAATCAATCGTGCCGCTGAACAGTACGCCCTTTTGCGGCACATAACCCAAAAGGCCGCGCAGGGTGCTCTGTGGCATCTGGCGCACATCCACGCCGTCTACCGTCAGGTTGCCGGTGCATTCGCCGGGGTTAGAAAACGGGTTCAGCCCGTTGATGCAGGCCGCCAGCGTGCTTTTGCCGCTGCCGGAAGGTCCGGCGATCAGCACACGCTCACCGGGGTAGATATCCAGGTTGATATCATGCAGCGTCGGCTTTTTCTGCGCACGATACTGGAAGGAGAAGTTTTTGAATGAAATAATGGGGTTTGTCTGTTCAGACATGGGCATGGTACCTCAAAGCAAGATATTCCGGTGCCGCCTTCCCCAACGGCAAAGCGGCAAACAAAAAAGCCTTTCCGCAAACCAAAGGCCACGGGAAGGCTTTGCGATAGCAATTATTCTTTATCCAAAGAGCCTTTCTTGGCAATGGTCTTGGTGTAGGCCAGCACCAGCAGGCCGCCCACGACCACA
>URTP01000022.1 GCA_900550835.1 uncultured Collinsella sp.
CCGCCTGAGCCCCAGCCTCGGCAATGCCCTCGGCGCCCTCGGCCCACAGCTGAGCCGGCGTGGTGCCAAAGGCCATCGCGAAGGCCAGGAATGCCACCAGGCCGCGCTTGGCTATACCGCGTGCAATCGCGCCACGGCGATGCAACGAGGCGCACACACGCTCGTCCTCAAACATATCCATTTGTCCCCCATTGTCTGTACTTGGAGCGTTGCCTTGAGGCTGCCCCACGTCATCGCGCATGTTGCGCTCGAGTTCCCCCATCGGGGTCCTCCTTCCCTCCAGAGCCCTATGCACACCGGCGGCATACGCCGCAGCCGCACGCAAGATGGGAGGCGATCCGACTTAACCTTAACGACTCGGGCGCGCCGTCCGATCTGCGACGCGAACATCCCGAGCCAAGAGGAATTACGGTTACTGGTACAGCCGGGGACTTGCACCCCGATTCTCCCAAACGCGCAGGAAAACCGCGCATTCGTGCGTCTCCGCACCACCATCTAGGCCATCGATTATTACCGTCAAAATGGTATCACGCAAAAGGGCCTCGCACGCAGGCGAAGCCCAAGGTAAAAGCTATTGTTTGCGATAGGAAAATGCGGTGACGGCCGCAGCCTCTAGTGCTTGCCGCCGTGGCTGTTGAGCCAGATATTGCGGCCCAGCATAAGCGCCAGCACCAGCGCGCTCACGTAGCCCATAAAGCCAATGACCGGGATACCAAACACAACCGGCTCGATGCGTGCGTAGTACACCACCGACGAACCGATAAACAGACCGGCGATCACGATAGCCATCGACATGCGGTCGATAATTCCGCCCAGCTGTCGCAGCGCCTTATCGCTGCTCATGATCTGCGTGTTCACCTTAAGCTGGCCGCGCGTGAGCATACGCGAAGCCAAGCCCAAATACTCGGCCGCCTCGAGCGAGCCTTTTGCCGCGCGATAGCTGCTCGCGGCCAGATCGCGTCCCATATCACGCACACGCGCATAGGTGCTCTTCTCGTTTTTGATGTGCGTCTGGATGATCTGGATCATGTTGACGTTGGGCATATACTCGGTCAGCAAACCCTCGAGCGTCACCATGCCGCGCGCGAACATCGTTACCACGCTCGGCAGCTCAACATCGTTTTTGCGCGCCAGGTTTAGCAGCGAGGTCAAAAACTCGCCGATATCCAGATCCTTCAGGTCAAGGCCCGCAAAGTCAGCCACGATAAAGTCCAAATCGGACAAAAAGGCCGAATGATCGAGCTCAGCCGAGTCGCCACGCGTCACGGCGAAGCGCATGAGCGAATCCTTAAGCTTGGGCACGTCGCCCTCGGCCACGGCGAAAATCATGTCCTTGACGATACCGCGATCGTGACTCGACATGCGTCCGACCATGCCCAAGTCGATAAAGTAAACGATGCCGTCCTTGAGAATGATGTTTCCCGCATGCGGGTCGGCATGGAAAAAGCCGTCATCGAGCACCTGCGTCGAGTAGTCCTCGACGATTGCGGCACCGATCTTTTCCAAGTCATAGCCCTCGGCCACCAAGCGTTCAGGATCGGCGATCGAAATGCCGTCGACGTAGTCCATAACCACCACGTGCTCGGTGCACAGGTCCAGATAGGATTTAGGGCACGTCACGCCATGAACACTCTTATGGAACTCGTAGAAGTCGTTGAGGTTTTTGGCCTCGGCCAAAAAGTTGGTCTCCTCGCGAAACGAGGTCCACAACTCCTCGACTACGCCGTGCAGGTCAACGAATTGATCGGTGTTGACGAACTTGGAAACGATACGCACCACCGAGCGGATGATATCGATGTCCTGCGCCATAACCTGCTGCGCACCGGGGCGCTGCACCTTGACGGCCACGTCCTCGCCCGTCACCAGACGAGCGCGGTGCACTTGCGCGAGCGACGCGCTACCGAGCGGATTGGGGTCGATCGCGTCGAACATCTCCCCCAGGCGCAGGCCGTATTCTTCTTCCAGACAACTGAGTACGACCTCGTACGGCACCGGCTCCACGTCGGAGCGCAGACGACGCAGCTCGTCGCAAAAGCGTTGCGGCAGAATCTCGGACCGGTTGGCCAGAATCTGCCCCATCTTGACGAACATGGGGCCGAGTTCCTCGAGCAGGCGGCGCAAACGAACCGGCGTGAGGTTATCCCACACACGGTACTTTTTGACCAGGCGAACAATCTGCCCGATGCGTTCGCGACGACCCGCCGGCGTGAGCTGGTATTCCTCGTCCGGCGCCATCGCGTCGGGCTCCTCGGGGACCATATCGACAGCGCGCGGCTTCTTGCGAGCGCCCGAGACGGCGGCATCGACCTCATCGACAACCGCCGCCTCGTCACCCAAGGGATCTAGATTGTTGTAATCGGTGGTGGAATCTGCCATCTGCGCTGCTACTCGGCCTCTTCGGTATCCTTCGCATCGTCGGGCTCAACAGACTCGACGGGCACCGAGGTCACGTTGTCCTCGACCGAATCGACGATGTCGCGCACATGGGCCAGGAAGGCCGTGCGCTCGGGAGCGGTCATAACGCGGACGCGAGCCAGGATGAGCTCGTCGAGCACGCGCTGTGCCGCAGTCTCGCCCTGCATGCCCAAGCGCTCGGTCAGATCGGAGATGGTACCGCCGGCCTGCTCGAACATGTCGGACACGCTGCGGGCGATATCGGGGGTGGCGGTGTCCTTGCGGACCTGCTCGCCTTTGGTGTTAAGGTCGTCGAGGACCTTCTTGCCGCCTTCGACAGCAACGGCGGCAGCGCCAAAGCCCACGTTGATGGCACCGTTAACAAGCTGATCGAGTTTCATAACCATGGTTGTCTCCAATCACAAACAACTGCATTGGCGTTCTTGTACCCAAGATTGAGTGAAAGCGACAAAGCGTTTTAGCGCTATTCGATCGACGGGAAATCCCTATCTCACGTTGTCGTTCATCGCGAAAGAGTTCTTCATGGCGCAGCTCGTGGTGTAGAGCACCTTGCCCAACAGGGCATCGGTCTCCACGCGCACGAGCTCGGCAAACTCCTCGTTGGCGCGTGCAAGCTCGGCAGGCACCTCGGCCTCGGGCAGAACGGCTACGGCAGCGTCGACGTCATGAATCTGCTTGTGGCCCATGCCGCCGACCTTCTCCTGATAATCCTCGACTGCGCGGCCGCACTCATGGAAGCGGACGTCGGCCAGCGCGCCGATCAGGCGGTTGGCCCAGTAGAAGTTTTCGGACGTCACGCGAGCCTGCGTGTCGGCATAGTACTCGGGCATGGTCTCGACGTTGGCGTACAGCGGAACCAGCGCGTTAAACGAGTTGGAGCCAAACGCCATCCACTGCACGGCGCGATAGGCCGGCTGCGCATAGGGACGCAGCTGCAGCACGGCGAGCTGGCTGTTGCGGTTGATACCGATGGGGCGATAGGCGCCGCGTGTGGCGGGCGTGCCCTTGCTGCCGTAGCAGTCGTACTCCGTGCCCTGGTAGTGGCTCGAAAGCACGTACTTGATGTCCTCGATGGTCACCTTGCGCTCGGGCACGCGGCTCCAGGGGATATCGTCGCTCTCGGGCGTGTAGTCGGCCTCGGGACCGTCCCACACATCGCTGGGGTTGAGGCAGCGCTGCATGTACCACGCGCGCGGCGTGTTGTAGACATGGTCGCTGTCGCTGTGCGAGCCAAAGGCCTCGCGCGGGTTGAAGACCGTCGCCGGACCGTCGCCCTCAACGCCCGGCGTCAGGTCCAGATGCCACTCGGCCATCCAGGCGCGCAGGTCGGCGGAGCACATGTGGTCGGCCTGGGCGCCCTCGGCGTCGTCCAGGTCAAAGCTGTCGATACCCAGCTGGTTGGGCATGGTCACATAGGCGTCATCGGGCACGCGCTTGGCGATCCAGTGGTGGCCGATGGTCTCGAGCCACCAGATCTCGTCCACGTCGCTAAAGGCGATGCCGTTGTTCTCGTAGGTGCCGTAGCGCTCGAGCAGATCACCCAGGATACGAACGCCGTCGCGAGCGGACTTGGCATACGGCAGGACCAGGGTCACCATGTCCTCCTCGCCCAAGCCACCGGGCTGCGCCGGAACGTATCCATCCTCGCCTTCGTTGCCCTTGGCGGGCAGGTAGTCCACAAGCGGGTCGGCGCCGCGGACGCGCTCGTTGGTGGTGAGCGTCTCGGTTGCGGACATGCCGACATTGAGCTCGTTGAAACCGGCCTCGGCCCAGATGCCGTGGCCCGGGACAACATCGGGGACGCTCGTGTAGCGCATGGGATTGTCGGACAGCTCAACGGTTAGGTGACTCAGGACGCTCGTGTAGACGCGCGGCTGCTCGTCGGGATGCACCACGCGCATACGCTTGGGCTCAAACACCCCGTTGGACGAGTCCTCGTTACGCGCGACCAGGGTCGACCCGTCGTAGCTCGCATTCTTACCAACCAAAATCGTTGTGCACGGCATGCGCATCCTCCTTGAGCGAAGAAATCAAACGGTAACAGTGTATCGCTTCGGCGCAAAAAGGGCGAAACCGCCGCCCCGGCAGCCCCCTCGAGATCCCTGTGGTCAAAAAATGCCAAATATGAGTACTGTCACAAATTTAGTAGCAGCAATTTAACCGAATGCAGGTGTCGATAATCTACATTTGTTCAAAAGCTTGACAATGTAATTCCTCATAAGTCCAATAAAATAGGCTCTCTATCGATAATTAATACCGATTGAGAGCCAAAATGACCTAAAGCATATGTGACTATCTTGGCAACAGTACTCATATTTGGCGTTTTTTGGCCACGTGGTATATGTCTAACCCCTCAAACAGCCCAAAACGCCTATTTCGATGCGCGCTCCGCCGCCTCGATCACGTGTTTGGCGAGAATCGCCGTCGTTACAGCGCCCACGCCACCCGGCACGGGAGTAATTGAGCCAACGATCGGCTCTGCAGCATCAAAATCGACGTCGCCGACCAGCTTGCCGGCGGCCTCGTCCCAGTTAATGCCCACATCGATGATCGTCTGGCCCTCGCGAACCGCATCCGCGCCAATCGTGCGCGCGCGTCCAACGGCCGCAACCACAATATCAGCCGCACGGCACTCGGCAGCAAGGTCGCGCGTATGCGTATGACACGTCGTCACGGTCGCATTGCGCGCCGTAAGCATGGCGGCAACAGGACGCCCGATCACCAGCGACCGACCAACGACCGCGACCTTGGCCCCATCCAGCTCAACGCCGTAATGATCCAGTAGCGCCAACACGGCCTCAGCCGTGCAAGGAGCAAAACCCTCGCCGCGCCCCGAAAGCGTGGTGAGCAGCGAAGCGGGCGTCATGGAGTCAACGTCCTTGGCGGGATCGAGCGCTGTGGCGACGGTGTTCTCGTCAAGGCCGGCGGGCAGCGGGCGGAACATCAGACAGCCATGGACAGCCGAATCGGTATTGATGTCCTCGATGGCCGTCAACAGCTCGTCCTGCGAAACATCGGCGGGAAGCAAAATGCGGCGAGCCTCAATGCCAACCTTCTCGCAGCGCTTGAGGGCACCGCGCTCGTAGGATAGGTCGTCCTCGCGTTCACCTACACGCACGATAGCCAACATCGGAACAACGCCCCGCTCACGCAAAGCGGCACAGCGAACAGCAAGTTCCTCGGTCAGCGCGCGAGCAACGGGAGCACCCTTCAGTAGCTCAGCCATGGCTATCCTCTCTTCCTTGCAGCGTCGGAGGCGCGGCGCGCCAGCGCATCGGCGCGCGGCAACCATATGTCGAGCAACTCATCACACGCCGCCTCGAGCTCCTCGGCGCGTGCACGATCCTTCATAGACGTGGTGTTCGCAAAGAGCGTCAAGCTCGCGCCCTGCATGGCGGCACGGCAGAACACAGCGCCGCACGCCACATCGGACAGCAGCTGACGCGAACCCTTGTCGGCCATGTCCTCGAGCAGCGCCAGTGCGCGCCCGCAGGCATCCATAATGTGATACGGCGGCATAGCGGCCACATGCAGCGCATCCTGAATCGCGGTCGCTCGAGCCGGATCGTCACGCGGAATACCGTACGCCGCGGACACCCGCCTGTAGGCACGAACGTCCTCGGAAACCAACTCGACAAGCTCCTGGGCCAGCTCATCAGCCTGGGCAAACGCGCGCGTCAGGTCATCCGCACGATCAGCAAGCGCGGGATTGGTCGCACCGTAGCGCGCAACCATTCCGCAAAGTGAGGCTCCCAGTGCGCCCACAAAGGCGCTCGCGCTACCGCCGCCGGGAACCGGCTCGCGCGCGGCCAGCGCCTCGGCAAACCCGCGGCAGGTCTTGTCCATCATCTCTTGGCTCATGCGCATGCACCCTCAAGTCGTATACATCGGTCGGGTGGCAACCGCCGACCAACCGCGTCAAACACATAATGGTGCTTAGTCTAGCCCATAAGTACATAAGCGTCAGCGCAACTGGCCATCGCGGATTTCTATGACGAACGATAGGCCATGTCAACGCAAGCATGGGACACATGGCCCACCTTTCGAGACTTCCGGGCAGCGGCAACTGGGGCATACATATAGGTAAGGAGCCCTATGTTGGGGCAAGCTCATCACGGCACCGGACGACGAATGGAGGAATAACCGCACAGTAAACAAAGGCATCATGTGCATGCGTCACCGCTGCCCCAGCGATCCGCGGCACATGATGTCCCTGGCAGACAAGGAGGACGCCACCATGAAGAAAAAGACCCTATCGATCCTTTCCCTTTGCATCGCCCTCTTTGCCGCGTTTGCCCTTGTCGGCTGCGGCGGGAGCGCATCGGGCGGCGGCAGCGCCTCCAAGAGCGAGAGCAAGGAAAAAGCTCCCGTCGCCAAGAAGACTGACTTCATTTGGTTTAAGGTCGAGATGCCCGAGGGCGTCGGCGTAAGCGACTCCGCCGGCAAGAATGCCGACAGGGTCCAGCTCACCTTCCCCGAAGACGAGAACGCCTCGGCCGATCGCTTTATCCCCGTTTGGAAAAAAGCGATGACAGCCGAGGAATCCCACGCCGACCAGGCAGAAAAGAAGGGGGATACGTTCCAGTGGAAGGATGGCGGGTCCGTCGAGTATAACGGCAGGACGTGGCTCGTCGGAACATACGAGGACAACAGCGGCATCTCAACCATGCTTTTTACCGACGTTGAGCCGGGAAGCGTCTACGTCCTCATCTCGAACTTCGACCAGCACAAGAAAGAAGCCGAGACGCTCCTCAACTCCATCGAGTTCCCCGATGACATGGCAGAGGCAGTTTCCGAGGCGCGCGAAGTCGAGATTTCGAGCATCGAGCTCAAGTAACGGGACACCCGCACGCGCCTACGCGCACCTGCGCACATGCGCCCCATTAAAGCAACGGGCACCCAACCCCGGGGAGGGCCGACAGGCATCGGCCCTCCCCTCTTTTGGACCCGCGCATATTGCCACTTGTCGGCGCAAATCCGGCCCTCAGAATGGGACACATGGCCCACCCTAGCGAGCCGCCCACGCGTACAGTAAAGGCAGGTAATCCATGGGCGGTTACAGATCGAGGAGGACACGACCATGAAAAAGAAGGCCTTTGCGATTCTCACACTCTGCATCAGTCTCCTTGCCGCGGTTGCCCTGGTGGGTTGCGGCGGAAGCGGCGGCGCAGAAAAGCCAGCCGTGGATATGAGGACCGACTTCATTTGGTTTAAGGTCGAGGTGCCCGAGGGCGTCGAGATCACCGACGTTGCCGGCGACACCGCCGACAGGGCCCAGTTTAAGTTCACCGAGAGCGAGCATGCGAGCGACCGCTTCATACCCATCTTCGACCCCGATAAGAACGCCGACGAACTGTTCGACTACGAGGCAAAGTGGAAGGCCAACTCCGGATGGACCGAGAGCGACCCCGTTAAATACAACGGCAAGACCTGGCGCAGTGCTTACTTTACGCACTCGGGCGGCGTAACGACCGAGTGCTTTACCGACGTTGAAGGCGGCAGCGTTTACGTGCGCATCGACAACGTCGAGGAGCACAAGGACGCCGTCGAGACCATGATGAAGTCCCTGGAATTTGCCGATGATATCGCCAAGGCCAAGACCGAGGCCATGGACGTCAAGCTCGACGATATCGAGATCAAGCGCTAAGCGACTGGCGAGCGCAGCGGGAAACACGAGCGCAGCGCAAACAAGCGACGGTACCCCAGCGCTTCGTACTAAGGGAGGGCCGGTAAACCGACCCTCCCTTTCTTATGCCGGCAGCCGACGAACGCGAAGATGCCGGGCGGCAAAACCGCCCCCCAGCGCGGTAACGGCACAACATGAACAAGCACCCCAGCACGTCCGCTCGCCGATTTATAGCGCCGCGCAGACAATTGAGCCGACACCTTTAAACATCCGGGCAGTAAAGTGACCAAAATAAGTGCATAACCGCACCCTGCGAATGGAGGAGTTATGACCGAACATCATGCCATCAGTCGCCGAGCGTTTACGCTGGGCCTTGGACTCGCGGCGTTGTCGCCACTTGCAAGCCTGCCCGAAACCGCCACGCTGGGCATTAGCCCGCGGACAGCCTTTGCGGACGGCACGGCCGAGTCAGCGGCCACCCTCGACAATTTCGTCATTCGCCTTCGCCCCGCGGGCTATTTTCGCACCGCGAGCGTCAACGAAGACGGCAACGTCATCGGCAACGTCTGCCACCTGTTTAATGACGGCACGTCCAGCAAGCTCATCCTTGAGCACGTAGGGACCGATGCGGACGGCACAAACTGGTATGCCATCCGCACCCTGCTCAATTTCGAAGAGCACGGGCTACAGCATTTGGTCGGTCGATGGCGACTCGGACAAAGATGGAAAGGTCATCCACGTATGGAGTGGCGAGTACGACCATAAGGACAGCCGCGCCTATACGTTCGACCGCCAGTTCGACGGAACTTATATTATTCGAGACCGCATATACACGAAAAACGGTATTAACTACCTGGCCATAGAATCGAAAGGCAAAGACCAAGACAACAACAAGATTTGCCAAAAGAAATATTCCATTCCGTGGGAGCTCGAGCTTGTCGGCTACAGCATGGACAAGACCAATGCCACAGTTAGCAGCATCGACTGGACCACGTATAGCAGCTACGTCGACGGACCATGTTGGATGAGCCACGTCGAAGGCAACAAGTACCTCGACGAGCTGAGCATCCCGGGCACGCACGATTCGGGAACTTGCAGCGTGGACAACGACACCGAACCCCAATCCTCGCAAGCAAAGTGCCAGCAGGACTACATCCCCACGCAGTTGCTCGAAGGCATTCGCTATTTTGATATCCGACTCGGAAAAGGCAACGACCCCGGCATCGACCATGGAAGTTGCTACCTGCTCAAAAAAGACGGGCACTTCATGCATCTCTCCGATGTCGTTGGCTACTTCAAAAAGTTATTGAACGAAAATCCGTCAGAAGCGCTCATCATGCTTGTATCCCGAGGCAACAACGAGGCTACTGACGAGAGCCTTACGACGGCTTTCGCCAAGGTTTTGGACGACAACCCCAAACTGTTCTATACGTCGAGCCGCGTTCCCACACTGAACGAGGTGCGCGGAAAGATCGTCCTGCTGCGCCGATTTGGACTCGCCGGCGACAGCGTAAGCGGCCACACGTGGGGCCTCGACCTAACCGAATGGGACAACAAAATCGCAGCACACCCCAGCAGCTCCTCTATGTGTCTCGTCCAAAACGCGCAAGGCTTTGAAGCCGCAGGGGAAACAGGCGACAAAAAAGCCTATTGCACCAAGGTATATGCCCAGGACCATTACGAATGCACCGGAACCGACAAGATCAGCTGGGTCGATATGGCCCTGCAGGAGACGGCTAAGCTCACCCGCAACGAGGTAGATGTCGAGGACGATAACGGGGCCAAGGAGCAAGTCCTGGAGCGCTGCTGGTCTATCAACTACACCAGCTGCACGAATCACAAGCAAGGAAGCAACCCATTTACCGCAGCGCGAGTAGTCAACGAGCATCTGTACAAGAGCCCGTACATCAACCCCAGCGACAACGAGGAAACAAAGTCAGATTACCTCAAGCACATTGGCATCATCGCATCCGACTTTGTTGATGCGGCGCTGGCCCGGAGCATCTACCAGCGCAATTACGATTACGATACACAGCACAAGCAGACAGCTTCGTACTACCTCCCGAGCCGCATGCGCATGACGTACGGCGACTCGCTGAGCGATGCCTCGCTCCAGGATGGCAAGACCGTTGGCGAGGGCCATTTCCGCCTTGTCGACAGCAGCAACGTACTCAACGTGACGGCTTCGGGCCATGCGTTTGCCATCGAATATGTGGATGTCGACGCCTTGGGCAACGAGACCGTTACGGAGCTGCGGGGCTCCGTGCCCATCGATATCGATCCACGCGCGCTGACACCCCACTTTGAGGGGCTCGAAGGCCTTAAGGCCGGCGAGGACGTGCGCGCCAAGATTGCGGCATCACTCGAGGGCAAGCTCGAAACCGATGCCTGCACGGCCCAGCTCGAGTTTGTGCACGACGCGAACGGCGCTCCGGGCACGGCAATGGCCGAGGGCGAAACATTTGCCGCAGGGACGTACTGGGTGCGCGCGAAAGGCCTTTTGGGCGACGCGGCACAGAACTACACGCTCGCCAGCGATGGAGCCGCAAGCTTTACCGTAGCGGCCTCGGGCAGTGCAGGCGGCACCGGCAGCGGCACGGGTTCCAACGCAGGCGGCGCCGACAAGAACGGCAAGGGCAACAAGAGCGACCAGGGCAAGAACTCGGCCGGAAAACTCGCCGACACGGGCGACGGCTCCGGCATTGCCGCCGGGCTCGCCGCTGCCGCCGTGGCGACAACGGTCGCTGGCGCTGCAATGCTTGCCAGTGACCGCGACAATACCGAGGACGTTAACGAATAGGCAAGCCAGTCTTTTGGGCGCATCAACTCAATCGGGGCGCAGAATACCGTTCTGCGCCCCGATTTTCACCTTGGCCCAAACGTCGCCATAGGCTACATCACCATGTTCAGCGCGTTAACAAACTCCTGGGCCTTCGCACGGCTGCTCAGGCTAAAGACGCAAGCAGTCAACAGCCTGTTACGCAGAAAAACATCGCGGCCTTTGATTCTATTGACGCCCGTAATGTCCTTAAGATAGACAATTTCGGTGTGCTTGCCACCAAAAGCGCCCTTCTTGAGCACCTCAATACGGTTGGGGTAGACCTTAACGTCTTTAAACCTACCCGAACCTTTGTCCTGGAACAGCAAAGTGTTGTTATCCATGCGTGTCACTCCCGCGGGGTTCGCTAAAACTGCCTCTATGGCCACATTTTAGTCACCGCAAGGCTCCCATGCGAAGGTGCCAGACAGCACAGCAATTCGTGTCCGCGCGAGGCTTTAAACTAAATGCGATAAAGATGCATTCCACAAGAGGAAAGTGGGGCGACAGTGATGGGCGAACTGGTAAACCGTGGAGAATCGGCAATCGTGCCAGAAGTTTTTTACAAGCAGGTTTCCTCGATTCTCAACGCCGCTCGCGACAAGGCCTATACCGCCGTTAACTTTGCGATGGTTGAGGCGTATTGGGATATCGGCAAGAGCATTGTTGATGAGCAGGGCGGAGAGGAGCGCGCCAAGTATGGAGAGGCGCTGCTCAAGGCCCTCGCAATCAGACTTACCAAGGATTTTGGTAAAGGTTTTGAAGCAAGAGAGCTGCGCAAAATGCGTCAGTTCTATCTTGCATTTCCAATTCGGGACTCACTGCGTCCCGAATTGAGCTGGACACATTACCGCAGGTTAATACGCATTCCTGACCCCGAAGCTCGCACCTGGTACATGAACGAATGCGCCGACTCTCGCTGGAGCACGCGCCAGCTCGAACGCCAGATCAACACCATGTTCCGCGAGCACCTACTTGCCAGCAAAGACAAGGAGGCTGTCACCCAAGAAATCCAAAAGAGCGCCCCAGCTCGTCGCCCCGAGGATATCATCCGCGATCCATATGTACTGGAGTTTTTAGGTTTCTCGGACGATACTGCGTTTCGCGAGAGCGATCTAGAGCAGGCGCTCATCACACATCTTCAGAAGTTCCTGCTGGAGCTTGGCCGTGGCTTCGCTTTCGAGGCGCGCCAAAAGCGCATCACCTTTGATGGGCGCCATTTCTATATTGACCTTGTTTTTTACAACTATCTGATGCGCTGCTTCGTGCTCATCGACCTTAAGACCGATGACCTTACGCATCAGGACCTGGGCCAGATGCAAATGTATGTGAACTACTACACGCGTGAGCTCATGAACGAAGGCGACAATCCGCCCATAGGCATCGTGCTCTGCGCGGACAAAAGCGATTCGATCGTCGAGTACACGCTGCCCGAAGACAACGACCAAGTGTTTGCCGCCAAATACCTGCCGTATCTTCCAAGCAAGGAAGAGCTGGCGCGCGAGCTGAGTGCCGAGTACCGCGCCATCAACGAAGCGACTAATGGCGAAGTGCAAGGATAGCAGCACGTTGCGACCGATACCCCCGACGGCGCTCCACATCACCCGGGAAAAGAGGAGCTTTCCATGACACACAGACCGAAAACAACACTGCGCGACTGCATCTATGGGCTTGCCGTCGGTGACGCGCTGGGCGTTCCCTACGAGTTCAGACCTCGTGGCACGTTCGAATGCACCGACATGATCGGCTACGGCACGCACGAGCAGCCCGCCGGCACCTGGAGCGACGACACATCTATGACGCTCGCCACCCGCGACTCCATCAGAGAGCTCGGCCGCATTGACACCGAGGACATGCGCGACAAATTCGTGAGCTGGATTGCCCGTGGCGAGTATACGATCGACGGCGTTTTCGACTACGGCGGCACAACCGCCCGCGCCTTGCACACCGGCAAAGGAGGCTCCGGCGAACGCGACAACGGCAACGGATCGCTCATGCGCATCGCTCCCCTGGCGTTCACCGATGCGACAGACGAAGAGGTCAGCAAAGTCTCGGCGATTACGCACGCCCACAGAACGTCGACCGACGCATGCATCATATTTGTTGAGCTGATGAGGGACGTGATGAACGGCGCGCTCCCCTCGTGGGCGCTGCAGCTAAAAAGCGCGCCCGAGCACGAAATCAGTTCCGGCGGCTTCGTGCGTGACACGCTTAAAGCCGCTACCTGGTGCTTTGTGAACACCAACAGCTACGAAGCCTGCGTGCTTGCCGCCGTCAACCTGGGCGACGACACCGACCCCCCCGCAGCCGTCGCCGGCGCCCTCGCCGGCACGGTATACGGTATCGAGGCCATCCCGCAGGAGTGGGTCGACACCCTGCGCGGTAAAGAGTTGATTGAGAGCTGCCTGTTTTAAGGCGCCATTCAAGAAATAAGGCAGGAGGCATCATGGAGAGGAAGATCGCAAATATAGACGAGTTCCAAGTGGACGAAAACGGGATTCCGCTATTTCCAGTAGGACTGAAGGAGGAAGCCAGCCTCTATGTCCTCCCCGACGGGCGTTACCTCCCCTGCGGGGTCTACAGGACCGCGGACGGCGGTTCGATCATTTATGAGCCATCCGAACTAAGCTTCTTCGGGCAGATGCTTGCTCAATTCAAAGAGAACTAGAGGCTTGATTGCCCGTTAGATCGACACTGCTCCAAGCCATGGGGCGGGTAGGATGTCTCCCGCCGCGGCCTGTGAGGTAGAATTACGACTGCCGCGGAATCCGCCTGCGGGCAACGCTCCGATCTCCGATTGGGGTGAAGCCTATGAACTTGTTTCTTGAAATCCTGCGCCTCTCGATGTATGTAACCGGCATCGTCCGGAACCTCTACTCGATCTGGCGGGAATATAAGCAGTAACGGATAGCGAAGGGAGTCATGCAAAGGGCCGGTCGCACCCGGCCCTTTAGACGATAGTACCTGCGTTGCCCGCGCTTCCAAAGTTGACCGACTGAGGAGCGGGTTCCGCGGCACATCCTGATTTTACCCAGTGGCAAGGCTCTTTTACAGCCGTTCCACCGTTTATTTACATCCGCCAATCAAGACGAGGCTACTACGCACCTTTATTACACACGATGTTTTCAGCCTGGTATAAACAAGTTCAATAATAGAATGCAAATCCAACCATCGTGTCTGATTACGAAAGGATTTTTGCCTTTTCTGCAGCAAACTCTTCCTCGGTAAGTACTCCACTCTCACGCAGTGCTGCAAGCCTCTCAAGCCTTGCAACTACATCAACCACTATCCGCCAGCGTCTCAATAGTCTGTGAAACCTGCGGATACCGCTCGAGCTCCTTCGATAGGGCATCGACTATCTTGGCAATATTCTTTGCATTTTTGCCCCCGTTTAATACGTTTGCCCTGACCTTAGATGACGACTTGACAGTAACGCCAGATCCGCCTTCAACTGGAACAACCGAAATACTGATATTTTCGCCCCAAGACCAAAGGCTCATACCAATCTCGGCTGCAACTGTTCTTGTTGTGGGCGATGCACTATCAACTTTTACTTTAGGCAGCTTTTCCATAGCTGCCTTCAAGGCATTAAACGTGTCGTCAGGAGAATACGGTACCTGAAGCTGAAGCTGCTGATCCGCAAAACCCATAATCTGGCCTCCGCTTCTTACAAGATTAAGGCTATCGACAATGGTAGCACGTTCCCAGCAGTCTTAAGTTCGTCTCATGACCTTGCGATGCAGCCCGACGCCCCGGCACCACTCCCCTACTTACCAAAAATCGCAGCGAACAATCCCTTGCGTTTGGGCTTTTCTTCTCGGTAAGAACCCTCGGCGACCGCTGCCACCTGATGCTGCTGCTCGCCGCCTCCACGGCGCACGATCTGGTACAGAAACGGCGACTTAACGTATTTGACCTCGATGGGCGTGGCGTGCACGGTGCTCTCGCCGGACAGATGCAGGCTCGGGTTGAGCGGTGCCACCACATGCGTCTCGCGCTTGTCGCTAAACACCACCGCGGCCGCGCGGCCCGTCTGGCCGTTCACGGCGATGCGCACCTGCTCACCGTCGCGGCTGTCCGTTGCCGGACGGTCGACAAAGTATACCGGCACCATCATCAGGCCGTCCTTATGCTTGCGGGCCTTGCGCGCCCAGGTGCGGATGCTCTTTTTATTGAGCCCCAGCACCGCCTCGGCGTCGTTGCCGGCAATGTCGAGCGCCAGCTTATCAATGACCACCTGGTCCTTGGTAGACGCATCGACGGAGACGACGCGGAAATCGCCTTCCTGCATGGCGGGATCGAACGAACCGACCTTGGCAAAGTCCCACGGCTCCAAAATGCCCATGAGGCGAACGTCCAGGTAGTTTGCCCGCGGATACGCCCAGTCGAGCACCTCGTAGTACACCAGGGTTTCCTTGCTCAGGCCCTTGCCCGGGAAGCTCGCCATCATGCGCAGATCCGCGAGCGCCATGGGGAAGTAGAAGAGCATCATGTCGTTTTGAATCGCGTCTTCCACGTCGTGCCCGGCAAAGGCGTCGGGGTACTGGCGCACCAGCTGCAGCGCGTTGGCACGTGCCTGCTGCGGTGAGATTTCGCAAGGAATACCCTGCTCGGGTACATACTCCGCGCCAACGCCCATGGTCAGGCGCTTGCTAAAGGTACCGGGCTTGAGCAGGTCGGCAACGCCGATCTTATTGCCGCAGGACGGGCACTCAAACACGCGCTGAGTGGACTCGCCTTCAAAGGACGCGCCGCAGAAGGGGCAGGGAATGCTCACGTGCGTGGCTTCTTGGAACTCCTGCGCCGTGCCGCGGTCCTCCCATAGCAGATGCTCCAGAACCGACTGATTGCGCCAGTGCGAATTAAAGAAATACCAGTCCGGGTCCTCCGGGCGCTCGAGCTGCGACACATGGGTGAGCTTAAGTAGCCCATCGACAACCGTCAGCGGCGCATGGCGAATGCCCAAAGCGCTCTTGGGCTCCCCCGCATCGGCCTGCCACGGAACGACCGTGCCGCAATAGGCGCACTCAAAGCTGCGTTTAGCCTGGTGTGAGTACATAGGGCCGCCGCAGTTTTGGCATTTAATGGCAAACATCTCGTCCATGGAAGCGTCCTCCTTTGCACAGGGGCTGTCGACATTAAGTATGTCGAGCAAACTGGCACATGCCCATACCCATGTGGCCCAAAATGGACCACCCAGGCAGACGGGAAGGCCTGCTCGTTAGCGCGGGCAGACCATTGCTACATTTTCTGAGCACCGGCGCACGGTGCGCCCATGCGAGCTACACTATCCCCTTAAACATGATTGTGAGGACGACCGCTATGCTATTTGTAAATCGGCTGGTACATACGCTTGTTCCCGGCAGCGAGGGCGAGCCGGTCGATACCTCCTGCCGCACCAACGCGGGCTTCGCCGCAAGCCTCATCTGCATTGGCCTCAACATCACTCTGTGCCTGGCCAAGGGCATCGCGGGCCTGCTCGCCGGCTCTGTCTCGCTCATCGCCGACGCCTTCAACAACCTCTCCGACGCCTCGAGCAACATCGTGAGCCTGCTCGGGTTCCGCCTTGCCAGCCGCCCGGCAGACGAAGGCCACCCCTATGGCCACGGCCGCTACGAGTACCTAGCCGGTCTGTTCGTCGCCGTCCTGGTTTGCGCCGTCGGCATCAACCTGATCCTCGAGTCGGTCACCAAGATCATCAAGCCCTCCCCCACCGCCTACACGCTGGTCTCCCTAGCCGCTCTCGTCTTGTCCATGCTCGTCAAATTCTGGATGGCCGCATTCAACCGCGCGCTGGGCAACCGTATCGATTCCGAAACACTCATTGCCACGGCGCAGGACTCCAAAAACGACGTCATCACCTCGGGCTCGGTCTTAGCGGCGGCGCTTATTTCGCAAACGACCGGCTTTGACCTCGACGGCTGGGCGGGCTTGGGTGTGGGCATCTTCATCTGCATCAGCGGCATGGGCCTAGTGCGCGACGCCATCAGCCCGTTGCTGGGGCAAGCGCTCGATCCCAAGCTCGTCCAGGCAATCCGCGACAAGATCATGTCCTATCCGCAGGTCTTGGGCACACACGACCTGATGGTGCACGACTACGGCCCCGGCCGTCAGTTTGCCAGCGCCCACGTGGAGATGCCCGGCGAGGGCGACGCGTTTGAACATCACGAGATCCTGGACACCATCGAGCACGACATCAAGCGTCAGATGGGCATTGATATCACGCTGCACTGCGACCCCATCGCCACCACCGGCGACGACCTACGCGGCTGGGTCAAGCGCGGCGTCATGCAGATCGACCCCGCGCTCTCCATCCACGACCTGCACGAGCACGACGGGTTCGTTTCGCTTGACCTGGTGCGTCCCGACGGCTTTGACATATCCGACGAGGAGCTGCTGGAGCTCGTCACGCGCATCGTGCACGAGCGCCGGCCCGACGTCTCGTGCGTCGTCACGTTTGATTCGGGCTTTAGCTCGCCCGAGCGTCCGGCCGAGCAACTGTAGCCCGCTTAACAGCTAGTTTCCCTGCGCGCCCGAGATGCCGTTTTGCAGTGCGTTCCAGGCATCCGTCGCCATATCACCCAGGTTCTGAGCGGTGTCGCCCAGGTTCTGCGCCGTGTCGCCCAGCTCTTGCGCTTTGTCTCCCAACTCCTGTGCCTTGTTGCTCAAGTCCTCCAGCGTATTGGAGCTCGAGCTGTCGGTACCGCTTTGGCCGCCGGACGAGTTGCCCGAGCTGTTCTTGTGCGTGAGCTGAATTTCGAGGTTGCCGCTGTCGTTATAGTAAGCAGAAGTAACGATCCAGTTGGCATCGATGACGGGCGTTGAGCCATCATCAGTCAGGACCACGGCATTCGAAAGATCGGCGCCGCGCGACTTAAGGAGCTTCTTGGCGTTGGACCAGTACTGCCCCGGGATATCGCTCAGATCGACGGTGCTAGACGAGGCGGACTCGGTTTGCTCGGCAGCGGTATCGGCCGTTGAACTCCCTCGCTTGTTGAGCATGCCCGACACAATGGCAAACACAACCGACAGCGCAAAGAAGATCGCCAGCACGATGAGGATCTTCTTGATCACGCTCGACGAACGCGACGGCTTCTTCTCCTCGTCCTCGCCATATTGCGGAATCGACTTGGGGTACTCGCGATACGGCTCGCGCGACTCGTAGCGAGGCTGCGCCGTGCGAGGCATATACGTCGTCTGCTGAGGCTGCGGAATAGGATTCTGCGGCAGGTCATCATAGGGATTCGGTGTCGAGGCGGCATAAGAATCCTGCGGCGCATAATCAAACGGGTCCGGAGCTGCGTTGCCATAGGGGCCTTGCGAAGATGCAGCATAAAAATCCTGCGCCGTGTCGCCATAGCCCATAACCCGGGTGGGCTCGGCAGAAGGCTGCGTCGCGGCGGGGTCGGTATAACCGGGGTTGGGAACAACGCGGGTCGCATCGGCGCTATCGCCAGCCTGCGCGGAACCGTAGCCGCCCATCACGGTTGTCTTGTCCTGATCCATGCAACGATTCCTTTCCGTCGCGCGTGAGCCTCAAGTTATCCATGCATTCTACCCGCGCAAAAGCCTATGATGGGCAGAGCCCGTCGGTATCTACAAGACATGCGCGGGCCTAAGGATAAAAAAGCCCCGCCGGGCCTTGTGGGCACGGCGGGGCGGGCAAGCGGCTATGAGCAGCAGGCTTAGAACAGGCCGGTGATGTTGCCGTCGTTGTCGACGTCGATGTTCTCGGCCGCGGGAACCTTGGGCAGGCCAGGCATGGTCAGGACGCTGCCGGTCAGCGCGACCACGAAGTGGGCACCGGCGGAAACCTTGAGCTCGCGCACGGTGATGCGGAAGCCCTCAGGAGCGCCCAGCGCCTTGGCGTTGTCGCTAAAGCTGTACTGCGTCTTGGCAACGCACACCGGCAAGTTGCCAAAGCCGTTCTCGCGCAGCTCGGCGAGCTGGCGCTTGGCAGCCGGCGTAAAGTCGACGCCGTCGGCGCGGTAGACCTTGGTGGCAACAGCCTCCAGGGCGTCGGCCACATCGGCACCGTCCTCGTAGGCAAACTTGAGCTCGCTCGGCTGCTCGATCAGGCGCATGACCTCATCGGCCAGGTCGAGCGCGCCCTCGCCGCCCTTGGCCCAGACCTCGGACAGTTTAACGTTGACGCCCAGCTTCTGGCACTCGGACTCGATGAGCTCGAGCTCGGCCTCGGTGTC
>URTP01000023.1 GCA_900550835.1 uncultured Collinsella sp.
GGCAACGATGCCGGTTTCGAGCCTGAAGCCGCCTCCGATGCCGTCGAACCCCTAACCTTTGAACAGGCTTGGGCCCAGGCCGAGGCCGACGAGGCGAAGGCCGATGCCACGGCCACGCTCGGCGAGCCGGCTGATATGTCGATCTCGCCGGCAAAGACCCCACAGCCGCGCCATACCATCGACCCCGGCAGCACGGCATCCTTCAGCATACTCGACGTGCCCGTGCAGGGTGCCCAGGCGCCCGCCCCCACCCATCGCCCCAACCTGGCTCGCGAGGAAGACGCGGGCCGTCGCTCTCCGCTCGGCCCCATTCTCATCGCCTTTATGGCCGGCGTCATCGCTTGCTCGGCGATCGGCAGCATCTGGGGTCATGTCGAGCAGCAGCGCCAAGACGCCGCCAAGGTCGAGATGTCCGTCGAACAATCGCTCAGCCGCACGCGCTCGGTGCATGTATCGGTCGAGGTCAAGGACGGCGCGACGTGGGATACCGCGCGCGGCGACAGCCAGATGCTCGTCCATATCGTGGGTCGCACGCTCAAGGGGCAAGCGATCGACGAGTACCAATACGTCAATTCCGAAGGTGACGGCATCGAGCTCAAGCCCGGCGACTACGAGCTCACGGTCGATGAGCCGCCCGTCGCCACCGACGGCACGCGTTACCGTGCCTCAAAGCGCATGGTTCCGGTGAGTTTTAATTCACAGGCGCCCGATACGGTCGATAGCACGCCGCAGGGCGGGTTTGACCTTTACGCTATTGCTCAATAACTGCACCTGTCGCTCAACCCCGCCGCCAAGAGTGGGACAATAGCCCTCGACACCGTTGTTTACTATTGGAGGAAGTAGCATGTCCACCGTCACTACCATCAAGCGCGGCGGCCTCACCGCGGCCATCGATTCCATGGGCGCCCAGCTCACGAGCCTTGCCCTCAACGGCAACGAGTATCTGTGGCAGGGCGACCCGGCCTTTTGGGGCAAGCATGCGCCTATCCTGTTCCCCATCGTGGGATCGCTGCGCAACAACATGGCGACATCTGCGGCCGGCACCTGCGAGATGCCGCGCCATGGACTCGCTCGCATCGTCGAGCACAAGTTGGTCGAGGTTTCGGAGGATGGCTCCTCGGTAACGTACGAGATCACTGACACGCCCGAGTTGCTCAAGGCGTTCCCGTTCCACTTTAAGCTCAACATGACCTATGCCCTGACCGGCGACGCCACGCTCACGCAGACCTTTGCCGTCACCAACACCGGCGACGTGGCCCTGCCGTTCTCGGTGGGCGGTCATCCTGCATTCAACGTGCCTGCCCCCGGTGCCGAAGACGAGGCGTTCGAGGATTACGAGCTGGCGTTTACCGAGGCTTGGACTAACGAGGCCCCCATCATCACGCCCGACGGTCTTATGACGTTCGAGGGCAGCTACAAGGCTCCCGATAACTCGGACGTGCTGCCCATCACGCACCGCAGCTTCGATAACGATGCCATCATGTTCACCGATGTCCCGGGTTCCACGCTCACGCTGCGCGGCCGCAAGTCGGGCCACGGCGTCAAGATCGACTTTGAGGGCTTTAAGTACATCGGCGTGTGGTCTGCCGCCAACGACGCCCCGTTTGTGGCGCTCGAGCCCTGGACCGGCCACACCACCATGGACACCGAGGACGACGTCTTTGAGCACAAGGTCAACACCATTACCTTGGCACCGGGTGAGACGGACGTTCGCAGCTTTAGCGTTACCCTGCTCTAGAGGTTCCGCCGTTCTAACGAACGACGGACCGGTCGACGCTGCGCGCCACCCAGAGCGACAATTTGTCATTCAAAAGGCAAGGCATGACCAGAAGGTCTATGCCTTGCCTTTTTCATGCCAACTTGTTCGCTCTGGACGTCGCTCGCTGTCCGTCCTCTATCTGCGGTGTTGCCCTGGTTGGCACTTAGGGACGTTCCTTTTCTGCCGGCACTTGGGGACAGTCCTTGTCAAGCGATTGGAATAGTCATTGGGGAATAGTCATTGGGGGTACTCATTGGGGACGGGTACTCATTGGGGACGTACTTAAATGAGTGCTCGAAGAATGAGAGTGGATAATCTCCCACTTTTGGCTCGTATGCGGGCTCAAAACGGGAGATTATCCACTCTCGTCTCGCCGAGGGTTTATCGGCTCGTTGGCTATGTTGCGCCTTCCATGCATGACAGCCGTCTCTTTTATGTTTCCTTTAGCCGTCGCTGCCTAGGATGGGAGTTAGTCGGCAGGAAGGGAGCGTCTATATGGACGACGCGAGCGAGCGTGCAATCGAAGAGGACATGCGCGATCAGTTCAACTACTTTGATGATGAGGACGAGGAATTGATTGATCGTCGCGAGCCGGCGTCGCTCGATGCCTTCGACCTTGTTGATGAAGAGCCCGACGAGGACGAGGTCGAATCAGCGGAGCCCCCACAGTCTTCGCGCCTGGACTCGCTGCTTTCGAGAGCCCCTATGCACCACGGCGCTCGTGCCGGCGCGCTCCATATGAAAACTGACTGGCGCCAGATCGTGACGGCAGGCAATGAGCTTGCCGTCGATGCGCCGCTCACCGATAAATCATCCATCATCTGTCGCACCGGCATGCTTATGCTGGCAAGCGGAACAGGTGCCTGGCGCGTGCGCGATACCATGAATCGTGTTGCTGCCGTACTCGGCGTCACGATTCACGTCGACCTGAGCCTTCTGTCGTTTGAGTGCACTTGCATCGAAGATGGCCACTGCTTTAACGAGGTTGTCAGCCTGCCCACAACGGGAGTCAATACCCATCGCATTTGGATGATGGAGAGTTTCCTCAAGGAAATCGAGACCTATGGTCGTCGCTTCACGGTACACGAGTATCACGAGATGCTCAGGACCGTTGAGAGCTCAAAGCCCGATTACTCTCCCTGGCAACAGGGCCTTGCGGCAGCCTGTGCTTGCGGCGCCTTCGTCTTTTTGCTCGGCGGCGGCCCTATCGAGATGGCCTGCGCATTCGTAGGTGCTGGTGTCGGCAACTTTGCTCGCTCTCATATTCTCAAGCAGGGTCTTGGCCAGTTTAGTGCGCTGACGACGGGCGTTGCGCTCGCTTGCGTTTCGTATCTGCTGGCATTGCTCGGCCTTGGCCAGGTCGTACCGGGGGCAATGTCGCACCAAGAAGGCTATATCGGTGCCATGCTCTTTGTGATTCCCGGCTTTCCCCTCATTACGGCAGGCCTCGACATCGCTAAGCTCGATATGCGAAGCGGCATTGAACGTCTTTCGTATGCTGTGTCGATTATTGTGATGGCGACCCTCGTAGGTTGGATGGTTGCCGAATGTGTGGGGCTGGCGCCAGATGACTTCGCCCCGCTTGGTCTCTCACCGTTGGCTCTTACGCTCTTGCGCATACTGATGAGCTTTGTCGGTGTATTTGGATTCTCGGTTATGTTCAACAGTCCGGTAAAGATGGCAGCGGCGGCAGGGCTCATCGGCGCCGTGTCTAATACCTTGCGCCTTACGCTCGTCGATGCGCCGACGATGCTTCCCTTCCTGGGCCTCAGCGCGGGAATGCCTCCCGAGGCGGCAGCGTTTATCGGCGCGCTGGTATCGGGGCTGCTGGCAAGCTTGGCCGAAGTCAAGCTCACCTACCCACGTATCGCCCTCACGGTGCCATCAATTGTCATTATGGTGCCGGGCCTGTATCTGTATCGCTCGATGTACTACATGTGCACCTTCGATACGGTCAATATGCTCGGTTGGTTTGTGCGTGCAGTGCTCATCGTGGCGTTTTTGCCCGTTGGTCTGGGTGTGGCACGTACACTCACCGACCCTCGCTGGCGCCACACCAGCTAATTGGTGCACGGAAGACAGGTCACTTTGCACCAAATGAGTTGCGGTGAAATAGGGACCGAATTGCTGCTTAAAGGGTCAAAACAGTCCGTATTCCACCGCAACTTATGGGGTCGGGGTGATTATCGGTGCCCTGCATCTTCATAAACTCAACGCTTACGAAGCGCATGCGTTTCGTGCTAGGCTGGTTTCACCACATAAGTAGTCGCAGACGCACGTACCACGGGCGGGCGAGATGAAGTTCCAACAGCTCCATCTTGCCCGCCCATTTTTGTTGCGTGGTGTTGCGGCGTAACACAGAAAGGATTTCGCCCTTTATGCCTATCAACAAACGAGAGAGCCTGCTGTTCACCTTTATCATGTGCTTTTGCATGGTGCCCTGGATGAGCATCTACAACGTTGCCCTGCAGCATGGGGCCATCAACGGCGAGGTTGTTGCTGCCGCGTGGCTCGGCTTCCCCGTTGCCTACATTTTTGCCATGTGCTGCGACTGGTTTGTTGCCAGCCCCCTTGCCAAGGGTTTCGCCTTTAAGTTCCTGGTCACGCCGGGCAAGAGCTCGCCGCTTGCCATGACGCTCGCCGTCAGCTCCTGCATGGTCGTTCCCATGGTCATCATCATGTCGCTCTACGGCGCGTGCGAAGGCCTGTTCCATATGCCCGGCGGCCCGCTTGCCAATTTGCAGACGCTGCCGATGATGTGGCTCGTCAACATTCCGCGCAACTTTATCATGGCTCTGCCTTGGAACCTGCTAGTGGCTGGTCCGGTTGCTCGCTTTGTCTTCCGCCGCGCCTTCCCCATGGGAACTGTCTTTGAAGAGCCGCACATGGAGCTCGTGCACATGCCGGGTGCTCCCATTGCCGATGCCGTCAATGACGTTGCCGAGAGCATGGATGCCGAGCCTGCCTGCTAGGCAACAGCCTCTAACCTAGAGCGTCCGCCGCACCTGGCAATTCCTTTTTTGTAGACGTTGTCGCGCGGCTACGGGCGGGAAAGGTCCCAACGGTTAACATATACTCCATATGGGTAAAGAGACCAAAGCGCCGCCACGAGTGGCGCTTTGCGTTTGAAAAACTAGCTCGTCTAAGAGGAACTAGCATGTTAGACCGTTTTACCGATCGCGCGCGCAAGGTCATGTCCATGGCCAAGCAAGAGGCGCTCGATCTGCACTCAAATAAGGTGGGCACCGAGCACCTGCTGCTTGCGCTCGCTAAGGAGGACGAGGGTATTGCCGCCGAGGCACTGCGCTCGCTCGATATCTCCTACGACGATATCATGGACACCCTCAAGGAGGTCCAGACCACGGTGCCCGAGCCCAGCGAGGAGACCGAGGCGGCCAAGCTCGCCTTTACGCCGCTCGTCATTAGCGTGATGGAGCGTTCATTCCGCGTGGCGCGTGAAAACAACCAGACCTACGTGTCGACCGAGCACTTGCTGATCGGCATCGTCGAAGAGGGCAACGGCATGGCCATGGACATCCTCATGCGCCTGGGTGTGTCGTCCGCCTCCATCAAAAAGGCTATCGAGAAACTCACCGCCAAGGACCAGGATAAGAAGCGCCCGCTCGCTGGCGCCGGTGCTGGTCGTCCCGGTACGGGCCTGCCGTTCTTTAGCGGCTCGGATGCCTCCCAGCAAAAGGGGAGCGGCACCGATACGCTTAAGCAGTTCGCGACCAACCTTACGCAGAAGGCGCGCGACGGCGAACTCGATCCGGTGATTGGTCGCGAAAAGGAAGTCCAGCGTATGATGGAAATTCTTTCGCGCCGCACCAAGAACAACCCACTCATTCTGGGCGACCCCGGCGTGGGCAAGACGGCCATCGTCGAGGGTCTGGCTCAGCAGATTGCAGCCGGCAACGTGCCCGAGAACCTTATGAACCAGAACATCTGGACGCTCGACTTGCCGGGCCTCGTGGCGGGCGCCAAGTACCGCGGTGAGTTTGAGGAGCGCCTCAAGAACGTAATCCAGGAGGCAACCGAAGCCGACGACGTCATCCTGTTTATCGACGAGATGCACACCATCATCGGTGCCGGTTCTGCCGAGGGCTCCATCGACGCGAGCTCCATGCTCAAGCCTGTGCTCGCGCGCGGTGCCTTCCAGATTATCGGCGCCACCACGGCCGAGGAATTCCGCAAGTACCTCACCAAGGACCCGGCCTTCGAGCGTCGCTTCCAGACCATTGATGTCGAGGAGCCGAGCGTCGAGGACACGGTCAAGATCCTGACCGCGCTCAAGCCGCGCTACGAGGAGCACCACCACGTGCGTTACACGCAGGGTGCCATCGAGGCCGCCGCGAACCTCTCCAACCGCTACATCCAGGATCGCTTCCTGCCCGATAAGGCCATCGACCTCATTGACGAGGCCGGTGCCCGCGCTCGCATCGCCGCCAACCGCGCGCCCGAGCCGGTGCGCGAGGCCGAGCATCGCATAGAGGAGCTCAAGGCCGCCGCGCAGGAGGCCACCGAGAGCGACGACATGAACAAGGCCGCCGAGATCACCGAGCAGCAGAAGGCTGCCGAGATTGAACTCGCCGAGGCCAAGGCTGCCTGGACCGCCGAGCTCGACGCCAGCCCGCTCACCATCGATGTGAGTCAGATCGCCGATATCGTGTCCGTGACTTCGGGCGTGCCGGTATCCTCGCTTACCGAGAGCGAGAGCCGGCGCCTGCTGCAGACCGAAAGCGTGCTCAAGACGCGCATCATCGGTCAGGATGAGGCTGTCGAGGCCGTTGCCAAGGCCGTGCGCCGCAGCCGCTCGCCGCTCAAGGACCCGCGTCGCCCCGGCGGCAGCTTTATCTTCCTTGGTCCCACCGGCACGGGCAAGACCGAGCTTGCCAAGACGCTCGCCGAGTACCTCTTTGGCAGCAAGGACGCACTCATCAGCTTCGACATGTCCGAGTTCGGTAGCGAGTTCGAGGTCTCCAAGCTCATCGGCAGCCCTCCGGGTTACGTCGGTCACGATGAGGGCGGCCAGCTCACCAAGACCGTTCGTCGCCACCCGTACTCGGTCGTGCTGTTCGACGAGATCGAGAAGGCGCACCCCGATATCTTCAACATCCTGCTGCAGGTGCTGGAAGAGGGTCGTCTGACCGATAGCCAGGGCAAGACGGTCGACTTCCGCAACACCGTGATCATCATGACGTCCAACGTGGGCGCCCGCGAGATTGCGCAGGATGCAAGCGTTGGCTTTGGCACCACCGGCGAGCAGGGCCTCACCTCGAGTGAGATCCGCGGCCGCGCCATGGGCGAGCTCAAGCGCCTGTTCCGCCCCGAGCTGCTCAACCGCATCGACGACATCGTGGTGTTCCAGAAGCTCTCGGGCGAGAACCTGACCAAGATCGCTCACCTGCTGGTGGACGATCTGCGCCAGCGCCTGATTGCCAACGGCATGAACATCAAGCTCACCGATGCGGCCTATGACAAGATCGTGGCCGAGGGCACCGACCTCACCAACGGTGCGCGTCCGCTGCGCCGTGCTATTCAAAAGCTCATCGAGGACCCGCTGTCCGAGGAGCTTCTGGCCGGCGAGTGGGGTGAGGGCGATACCGTCCTGTGCGACGTGGCCGATGGCAAGTTTGTCTTTAGCCATGGCACGGGCGAGATCCCGGCACCGCGTCCGGCGGGCACGCTCGGTGGCGATACCGCCCCGGCGGCACCGCACACCGGCAACGCCGCGCCCGTGAGCGGCGGCGTGACCTCGGGCCCCGGCGGTATGATGCAAGCCGGCTCTGGTGCGCTGTAGGGATTAAACATACCTTGTATAACGGGGGCGTTTCCGATAAGGAAGCGCCCTCATTTCTATTGAAATGCGCTTCAATCTGCCGTGCTATACTAAAATCGAGATTTAGTATAGCAAAGGAGCTGATATGCCAACGTCAATACTCGACACGCGGCCGGTTCAGATGAACGTGCGTATAGATCGTCAGCTCAAAGAGGCAGGAGACGCCGTCCTGACCCATATTGGCATGACGCCGTCACAAGCCGTTCGGACACTTTGGGAGTATCTGGTCGTTAACGGACGCATGCCCTCGAAGGGAGACGCGGCGGCTCCGGTTTCTGACGGAGTGGAGCCCCGGCGCATGGAGTCAAGGGCCGCGCAAGGCAGCCATATCGTTCGCGATTCGTGCCTCAAATACGGCATCCCCATCCCTGAGTTCTCGGGAGACTATGACGACCTCTATGAGGAGGCCATGGCGGAGCGCTATCCCGAGTGGGTGGAACTATGAGCACAGAAGGCGTCCTCAAGCTGTTAATCGATACCAACGTATGGATGGATTATTTTTCTGGCAGGTCCGACCGTACGGCAAATGTCGTCCATCTGATCGAGATTGCCGACGCCTCGGAGCGGATTGCCCTGTTTGCCTCGTCGCTTTCGGTCAAAGACGTTTCATATCTTGTCTCGGCGGCAATCAAGCAGGAGTGCCGAAGAAAGACTGGCTCACTGAGCGATAACGCCATTGCGGCGGCAGACGAAACGGCCTGGGCATGCGTTCGACAGATGCGCGAGCTAGCCCTCATCGCCCCGGTCGGTGCAGACGAGGTCTTCGACTCCTTTGTGTTCAAGTACCACCACAATGACTTTGAGGACGACCTGATGCTGGGCGTCGCCAATCGCATTGATGCCGATTACGTCGTGACGGAGGACAAGAATCTTATTAAACATACCAATGGTGTATGCATTAACGTTCAACAGGCGTTGAGGTTGATTGAAGGGTCCAACGTCCCTTCGGCGCGGCCCGTCTAACCTGCTTTATCTTGATAAAGTGGCGTTTCCTCACCGTTAGCCGATGATGCAAGGGCGCTCGGCGTTTTCGACTGGTTTATGCACGCAAAGTCTGGGAATATACAAGTCGCATATCTTACTGTCTAACCAGTTGCGCCAAGGAGGCACCATGGACTACAAGATTACCGGCTACGAGCCCGCCCAGCTGTTCCATTTCTTTGAGGAGGTCAGCGCGATCCCCCGTGGGTCTGGCAACGAGAAGGGCATCAGCGATTTCCTGGTTGCGTTTGCTAAGGAGCGCGGCCTCGATGTGTACCAGGACGAGGTCTACAACGTCATCATTCGCAAGCCCGCTTCTGCCGGCGCCGAGAATGCTCCGACCGTGATGCTGCAGGGCCACATCGATATGGTGTGCGACAAGTTGGGCTCCGTTGAGCACGACTTTACGACCGATGGTATCGACCTGGTCGTCAAGGACGGCGTCCTCACCGCTAACGGCACCACTCTGGGCGCCGACAACGGTATCGCCGTCGCGCTTATGCTTACCGTGCTCAACGACGATTCGATTGCCCATCCGGCCCTCGAGTGCGTGTTCACCACCGACGAGGAGACTGGCCTGGTCGGCGCCGAGACGCTCGACAAGTCCCAGATTAGCGCCCGCACCATGATTAACCTTGACTCCGAGGAAGAGGGCGTTGCCACCGTCAGCTGCGCCGGCGGCGTCGTCGTTACCTACACCTGCCCCATCGCGCGCGAGCACAAGACCGGTAGCACCCTCACGCTCGACATCTCCGGCCTGCTGGGCGGCCACTCCGGCAGCGATATCCACCTGGAGCGCGGCAACGGCAACCTCATCATGGCCCGCATCATCGACCGCCTGATGGTTGCCGGCGAGCCCGCCATCGTGAGCTTTAACGGCGGCACCAAGGACAACGCCATCAACCGTGAGTGCAAGGCTGTTCTGGTCTATGCCGACCACGCTGCCGCCGAGGCCGCGGCCCAGATCGCAAAGGACATCATCGCCGACGTCACTGCCGAGCTCGAGGTCTTCGACCCCGGCTTTACCTGCACCGTCGAGATTGCCGACGACGCCGAGGTCGAGGCCATGGACCAGAAGTCCGCGCTTGCCCTCATCCGCGCCCTGCGTCTTGCCCCTAACGGCGTGATTCGCCGCAACGTCGCCACTGACGGCTCCGTCGAGGTTTCCTCCAACATCGGCGTGGTCGCCACTTCCGACGACCAGGTCAAGATCATGCTGTCCCCGCGCTCCTCGATCACCTCGCTGCAGAACGAGTTCAAGGACCGCCTGCAGACGCTGGCCGATGTCTTGGGCTTCGACGCCAAGTTCGAGTTCGAGTATCCCGGCTGGAGCTATGCCGAGCATTCGCCGGTCCGCGACGTTTTTGTCGAGAGCTATCGCGAGCTCTTTGGCTCCGAGCTGCGCATCGAGTCCATTCACGCCGGCCTTGAGTGCGGCCTGTTTGCTGAGGCCCTGCACGGCCTGGACGCCATCGCCGTGGGCCCGACGCTCTCCGATGTCCACACCCCGGACGAGAGCATGGAGCTCGCTTCTGCCGAACGCTTCTACGAGCTGCTCATCGACGTCCTCAAGCGCCTCGCTGCGTAAGGTGCGAGAAGTCAAATCTAGGTATCGGTAACAATTATTAAAGCGGGGTCGAGCTTGATGCGCGGTCCCGCTTTATGCTGCAGATTGCTTGATGTGGCATGATCCGTGCATCAATGGACCATCGGTGTACGGAGTAGCTTTGTGGCGTAGATGATAAATCGTTTTAGCCGATATGGAATGCTGTGATATTTCGGAAGTATGCGGCAAAATCTAAGACTCCTGAGCAGACCACGTTTTTTTTATGACAAAATGCCTGATAAATTGAGGTAAAAAGTCCAGTGTGCTCGTGGGTCTTGATTTTTGCCGCATACTTCCGAAATCGGCTTGATATTCCGTGGCAATTTGGCACGGTGGAGGGCCGAATGCGGCTACAGCACGAAGATTCCCAGATGCTCAAGTAAGATCTTAAGCCCGATGAGGATGAGCACGACGCCGCCCACGATGGTGGCGGGTTTTTCGTAGCGCGCGCCAAAGGTGTGGCCGATCACTACGCCGGCGATGGAGAAGATAAACGTTGTGACGCCGATAAGCGATACAGCGGGAACGATGTCGACCGAGAGCGCGGCAAACGAGATGCCTACGGCTAGGGCGTCAATTGAGGTGGCGATGGCGAGGATTAGGTACTCGCCCAGGTCAACCTTTTCGGCATCCTTGCCGTCGCCTTCATCCTCGTCCTCGGTAAAGGCCTCCCACAGCATTTTGCCGCCGATGAAGGCCAAAAGGATAAAGGCGATCCAATGGTCGATGGGTCCGATGATGCCCATGAATTGACTGCCGAGCGCCCATCCGATTACGGGCATGCCGGCCTGAAAGCCGCCAAAGAACAGGCCGAGCACCACGGCGACTTTAAAGTTGATCTTCTTCATGCCGAGGCCCTTGCAGATGGAAACGGCAAAGGCGTCCATCGAAAGGCCAACGGCGAGCAACACGAGCTCTGCGAGTCCCATAGTCTGGCTCCCTCTCTGCGGGCGAACCCGATTACACGACTACTCCCTCATTTATATGAGACCCGATGCTACCACATGGGTGGTCAAAAGATCCCGTCCCAAATGAGCTACCTAAGCTGTGTTCGCTCATTCTGTAAGCATCGGATTTTGCGGGCGTCACAAAGGCAAACCGTGAGAAACTTATTGACGTTTATGGAGCGTATACGATGGGAGCGATGCCTTGGATAAGAACGAGCTGCAAAAGCGTATGGAACAGGCCATCCGCCTGACGGCACCTGGCCAGCCGATCCGCACCGCCCTCGACATGATCATTGCTGGTCACCTGGGCGCCCTTATCTGCGTCGGCGACACCGAAAACGTGCTCGCTGCCGGTAACGACGGCTTCCCGCTCAACATTTCGTTTACCTCGAACCGCCTGTTCGAGCTTTCCAAGATGGACGGCGCCATCGTCATCGATGGCGACCTCACCCAGATCCTGCGCGCCAACTTCCACCTCAATCCCGATCCCTCGCTCGCCACGAGTGAGACGGGCATGCGTCACCGCACCGCCGCCCGCATGTCGGTGCTCACGGATGCCATCGTGATCTCGGTCTCGGCCCGTCGTGCCGTCGTCAACGTGTACGTTCACGGCAAGAGCTACGAGATCCAGCCCGTCACCACCATCATGAGCTCGGTCAACCAGCTCGTCGCCACGCTCCAGACTACCCGTCAGTCGCTCGACCGCTCCCTGCTGCGCCTGACGGCCCTCGAGCTCGACGACTACGTTACGCTCGCCGACATCACCGGCATTTTCTCGAGTTTCGAGATCATGCAGCAGGCAAAGACTGAGCTTAAGGATTGCATCGTCAAGCTGGGCAACCAGGGCAAGCTCGTGCAGATGCAGCTCGAGCAGCTCGCGGGCTCCAGCATGGATACCGAATACGACCTGATGATCCGCGACTACGCAAGTGATTCTTCCGAGGCTAATGCCGAGAAGATTCGCGCCAACCTGAGCCGTATGACACCTAAGGACCTGTCCGACCCACAGCATGTGGCGGCGGTTCTGGGTTACGACGACCTGGACGAGGACTCCGTCATGACGCCGCTGGGCCTGCGCACGCTTTCGCGCGTGTCCGTCGTGCGCGACGGCGTGGCCGAGAAGATCGTCGACGAGTATGGCTCGTTGCAGGAGCTCATGGACGACATCAGCGAGGATCCGGAGCGCCTAGGCGACTTTGGCGTCAACAACCCTGCCATTCTTGCGGACTCGCTGTACCGCATGAAGGGCACCAAACAGGGGAACGCATAATGGCGCCCGTATGCGCCGTGGTCGTTGCCGGCGGCAGCGGCCAGCGCTTTGGAAATCCCGGCGGCAAGCAGCTCGTTAACGTGGCGGGCCGTCCGCTCATGAGCTGGTCTATCCGCGCGTTCGATCGGAGCGACAAGGTCGGCCACATCGTGGTGGTGTGTCCTGCCGAGCGCCGCGCCGAGATGCGCCGCCTGGCCATCGATCCGTTTGACTATGACACGCCCATCAGCTTCGCCGATGCCGGCGATACCCGTCAGGATTCCACCCGTGCCGGCATGCATGCGGTACCGACGGGTTTCGAATATGTCGCCATCCACGACGGCGCCCGTCCGCTTATCACGACCGAGGCCATCGATCATGCGATTGACGTGCTTGTGGGTGACCGCTCGCTCGACGGTGTCGTGTGCGGTCAGCCCGCGATCGATACGCTCAAGATCGTCGATGGCGACAACATCGTCGAGACGCCGCCGCGCGAGCTCTATTGGGCCGCGCAGACGCCGCAGATCTTTAGCGTCGACGCCATGAAGCGCGCCCATGCCGCGGCGATTGCCGAGGGCTTTATCGGCACGGACGATTCGTCACTGGTCGAGCGCATGGGTGGGCGCGTCCGCTGCGTCCAGAGCCCGCGCGATAACCTTAAGGTGACGGTACCCGAGGACCTGCGTCCCGTAACCGCGATTCTGCTTGGCCGCATGGCCGAGGGAGAGGACCTTCCCCATGTTCAGTAACCTGCGCATTGGCCATGGCTACGACGTTCACCGTCTGGTGGAGGGGCGTCGATGTATCATCGGCGGTGTCGACATTCCCTACGAGCGCGGCCTGCTGGGCCACTCGGATGCCGATGTGCTCGCGCACGCCTTGGCCGACGCCATTCTGGGCGCCTGCCGCGGGGGAGATATCGGCAAGCTATTCCCCGACACCGATCCCGCCTACGAGGGTGCCGATTCGATGGTGCTGCTCGCCCGCGTGATGGACTATGCGCGCGAGCTGGGCTTTGAGTTTGTCGATGCCGATTGCACCATTGCCTGTCAGCAACCCAAGATCACTCCGCACCGCGATGCCATGCGCGCCAACCTTGCCCATGCCCTGGGCGTCGACGTGGAAAACGTGGGCGTCGCCGCCACCACGACCGAAAAGCTCGGTTGGGAAGGCCAAGGCGAGGGAATTGGCGCCTGGGCCGTCTGCCTGCTACAGAAAACCGTTAAGGAGTAACGAATGCGTATCTACAACAGCGCTACCCATAAAAAGGAAGAGTTTCAGCCCATCGAGTCCGGGAAGGTTCGCATGTACGTGTGCGGCCCCACGGTCTACGACAACATCCACATCGGCAATGCCCGCACGTTCATCAGCTTTGACGTGATTCGTCGCTGGCTCATCGCGAGCGGCTACGAGGTCACGTTCGCCCAGAACCTCACCGATGTCGATGACAAGATCATCAAACGCGCCAACGAGCAGGGCCGCACGGCCGCCGAGGTCGCGACGGAGTTCTCCGACAAGTTCATCGGCGTCATGCGTGCCGCCAACGTGCTCGATCCCGATGTGCGCCCCCGCGCCACCAAAGAGATCGGCCCCATGATCGCCATGATCAAGACGCTCATCGAGCAGGGCCACGCCTACGCCGCCGATAACGGCGACGTGTACTTTGCCGTGCGCAGCGATTCCAACTATGGTCAGGTCTCGGGCCGCAACATCGACGACCTTATGGTTGGCGCGCGCATCGAGGAGAACGAGGACAAGAACGACCCGCTCGACTTTGCCCTGTGGAAGGCTGCCAAGCCCGGCGAGCCCAGCCGGCCGAGCCCCTGGGGCGAGGGCCGTCCCGGTTGGCACACCGAGTGCGCCGCCATGGTGCATCGCTACCTGGGCACCCCGATCGACATCCACGGCGGCGGCTCCGACCTTGCCTTCCCGCATCACGAGAACGAGCGCGCCCAGGCCACCTGCGCCTGGCACCAGGGCTTCTCCAACACCTGGATGCACACGGGCATGCTGCTGGTAGACGGCGAGAAAATGTCCAAGTCGCTCGGCAACTTCTTTACGCTGGCCGAGGTCCTCGAGCAGCATTCCGCTGCCGCCCTGCGCCTGCTGATGCTGCAGACGAGCTATCGCTCGCCGCTCGACTTTTCTTGGGAGCGCTTGGAGGGTGCCGAGAACTCGCTCACGCGTATCGCCGGTACGGTCGAGAACCTGCGCTGGGCCGCGAACCATGCGACGGCCGATGCCGATGAGGCAGCATCCGAGGCGTTTGCCGCCAAGGCCGCCGAGACCCGTGCCACCTTTAAGGAGTGCATGGACGACGACTTTAACACCGCCGGTGCCATGGGTGCCGTCTTTGGCTTTGTGACCGAGTGCAACCAGTACCTGGAGCAGGCGGGCGACGCTGCCGACAAGGCCGCCGCGCTTGCCGCCGCCGATACGCTGGTCGAGCTGCTCGATACGTTTGGCGTTGAGCTCCCCGAGCCCAAGGTCGAGCTGCCGCTGGGTCTGCTGGGTGTTGCCGCCGGCCTGGTCGCCTACACGGGCGACGGCGTGGACGAGGCCGCTGCCAAGATTCTCGAGGCCCGCGCCGAGGCCCGCGCTGCCAAGAACTGGGATCTGGCCGACGCCATCCGCGACCAGCTCAAGGACCTGGGCCTCACCATTGAGGATACCGCCGCCGGCACCCGTATTAAATCTCTCTAATCCCCGCGGGTTTTCCAAGCACCCGACCTTGCCGTTCAAACCGTCGCTCGCGTACTCAAGTACGCGTCGCTCCTCTTTCACGGCAATCTCGGGCACTTGGAAAACCCGTACCGACCGCTTGAGCTATTCGTCTTAAGCGGTCGCTTCTTTTGTCCTGTTTGAATATTTTTTAAAGGAGGCCGTATTATGGCCGACAATCGCAAGCGTGCACCTCGTGGCGGCAAGCAGACTGCTTCTGGCTCGCGTCCGATTCGCCGCAGCGACCGCGCTGCCACTCCCAAGGGCCAGCGCGAACGCTCCCAAGCCCAGGCTGCGCGTCCGCAGCGAGATCGCAACCGCGACAACGTTCAGGTCCCCAAGGGCGAGTTTATCGAAGGTCGCCGTGCTGCCGCCGAGGCGCTGCGCACCGGTTTTCCCATCAAGTGCGCGCTCATCGCCGAGGGCGGGGAGCGCGATGCCGCCTTGTCGCGTCTGGTCGACGACCTCAACGCCGCGGGCGTCCGCATTAAGTATGTGCCGCGCGCGCAGCTCGATGCGCTGTCGAGCCATGGCGCTCACCAGGGCATTGCGCTCGAGGTGGGCAACTTCCCTTACGCCGATGTCGCCGACATCCTCGACCGCGCAGGCGAGGGCCCGGCGCTTGTCGTGGTGCTCGACCATGTGACCGACGACGGTAACTTTGGCGCCATCGTGCGCTCTGCCGAGGTTGTGGGCGCAGCGGGCGTCATCATCGCCAACAAGCGTGCCGCCGGCGTGACCGTGGGCAGCTACAAGACCTCCGCCGGCGCCGTCATGCATCTGCCTATCGCGCAGGTGCCCAATATCGCCCGTGCGCTCGATGACCTCAAGGCCGCCGGCTTTTGGGTGGGTGGCGCTTCCGAGCATGCCGAGGGCAGCTGCTGGGATGCTCCCTTCGAGGGCCGCGTGGCGCTCGTCATGGGCTCCGAGGGCGACGGCATCTCGCGTCTGGTGCTCGAGAAATGTGACTTTTTGACCAAGCTTCCCCAGCGCGGCATGACCGAGAGTCTCAACGTGGCCCAGGCGACCACCGCGCTGTGCTTTGAGTGGCTGCGCCGCAACGCCGGCGAGCTCATGGGGGAGGAGTAGCGCATGTCCAAGAAGAACCGCGCCAAATCCAAGGCCAAGCGCTTTGGCGAAGGCTCGGCCAAGCCGATTGTTTCGGCCGCGACCTATGGCGTGGGCGGCAATGCGTTTGCGCAGGCCATCGCCGACCCGGTCTCGACGGTGCACTCCAATAAGCCCGAGCTGCTGGTGGTCGACGGCTACAACGTGATCCACTGCACGCCGCGCTACGAAAAGCTCGTGTACGACCATTCCGATGATCCGTATTCCAGCGACGTTCACGATATGGCGCGCACGGCACTCATCAACGATGTTGCCGCGTTTGCCCAGGGCCGCTACGAGGCCGTAATCGTGTTTGACGGCGCGGGCAATATCTCCAGCGAGCGCCCCAACCTGCCCGCCCGCGGCGTGCGCATCGAGTTTTCGCCGACGGGCGTATCGGCCGACACCGTGGTGCAGAAGCTCTGCATCGAGGCGCGCGAGGAAGGCCGCGCGTGCTCCGTGGTGTCGAGCGACGGCACGATCCAGGCCGTCGTCATGGGTAAGGGCGTTACGCGCATCTCGAGCCGCATGCTGGTGGACGAGATCAAGCAGATAGATAACGATGTTCACGAGGCAGAGGAAGCTCCGCAGATCAAGATGACCCTGGGCAGCCGCCTGAGCCCCGATGCCCTGGCCAAGCTCAAGGCCCTTCGCGGGAGGTAGGGGAGTTGCGGCAGAGAGCCGTTTCCTAGATTGGTCTACCCGCTGATTTGTAATCAGTGGGTTGCGGGTTTGCAGCTGTCAAAACGAATAGGTTTATGTTTTGACGAACAGATAAAACTGTTCGTTCTGACGAACGGTTTTTGAGGGTTTTGAGATGTGGTCGGTCGAAGGGCCTGTTGCGCCCCGTCCTCAATTCCTTTATCCTAAACAGGCTTCGCGCGAAAGCGCCAAGTGTGCCAGTGTGGCGCAACGGTAGCGCAACTGATTTGTAATCAGTGGGTTGCAGGTTCGATTCCTGTCACTGGCTCCATGAGAGTTTCGGGCTCTGTCTCCAAGAGGGACAGGGCCCGTTTTTATTTATGTTGACATGTCAGCGGGTTTGACTCCCACCAGGCTTCAGGCTTGTCTCGATCCGTAACACGAGTGGGCTGAAGACCCTCCTTATTGTTACAGATCGAGACATTGCACAGGGACGGACGATAACATCTCGGTCTGTAACACGAAGAGGCTGAAAACCGTTCTTACTGTTACAGATTGAGACGTAAGCTGGGGTCTCTGCGTAATATCTCGATCTGTAACAGATAGGGGAGAAAATGTTCTCTATATGTTACAGATCGAGACAAAAGCCGTGTCGAGCTCGGCTGCCCCCCCCTGAGCGTGGATTATCGGACGTACGAGCGTGGAAAATCTCCCGCTTAGTGAATGATCGTGGATAATCTGCCACTTTGGCCTTGGGGGCACGCCAATAGTGGGAGATCATCCACGCTCGATTTCAAACGGAAGAAAATCCACGCTCGAATCTGCCGCGGAAGCCCGATCTCGACCTATATATAGGTGCAAATAAGCCGTTATCGAAGTTCGATCCTGAAGGTGTACTCCACTACACCAAAGTGTTACCTTGGGAAACGTCACCTCTGTATCCAAAACCACCGTCCTTCATATCCAAACTCAATAAAACCGCAGGTCACGGCTATATAGATACGCCCGGCACCGTGTATCTAGAGGTTTTCGTTGACAGCCCCCAAGGTTGCATCGTATTATCTTTTTCGTTCGCGGGGGCGGCGGTCCAAAAGACCAAAGGACCTGCGGATACTTGAACGATTGGGAGTTTGCCCGAGTGGTTAATGGGGACGGGCTGTAAACCCGTTGGCTCTGCCTACATAGGTTCGAATCCTATAGCTCCCACCCGTCAAGTGCCTGTATAGCTCAGTCGGTAGAGCACTTCGTTGGTAACGAAGAGGTCACCAGTTCAAGTCTGGTTGCAGGCTCCATCCGGCGGTGTAGCTCAGTTGGTTAGAGCCCACGGTTCATACCCGTGGTGTCACTGGTTCGAATCCAGTCACCGCTACCATAGGTAACACGGTGGCTTCTCAATAGTATGTTGAGAGGCCACTATGGTATAAAGGCAAAGTCCCGTCCGGGGACGACCTGTTTAGAGGAGGGCTTTATGGCCAAAGAGAAGTTTGAGCGCACTAAGCCGCATGTTAACATCGGCACCATTGGTCACGTCGACCACGGCAAGACCACGCTGACCGCCGCCATCACCAAGGTTCTCTCCGAGACCGAGGGCTGCAAGGCTGACTTCACTGCGTTCGAGAACATCGACAAGGCTCCCGAGGAGCGCGAGCGCGGCATTACGATCTCCGTCTCCCACGTCGAGTACGAGACTGCTGCCCGTCACTACGCTCACGTTGACTGCCCGGGCCACGCTGACTACGTCAAGAACATGATCTCCGGTGCTGCTCAGATGGACGGCGCTATCCTGGTCATCGCCGCTACCGACGGCCCCATGGCTCAGACCCGCGAGCACATCCTGCTCGCCCGTC
>URTP01000024.1 GCA_900550835.1 uncultured Collinsella sp.
GCGGCCGAGCTGCAGGAGGCCATGGGCACCGCCGCCTATAACGAGCGCATGCGCCGTCATTACGAGACGTTTGTGAGCGAGGACGATTTTCGCCGCATGGCGCAGATCGGCCTCAATGCCGTGCGTCTGCCGGTGCCCTGGTATGCCTTTGGCTCGCAGGAGTCCGATGCGTCCTACATCTCGGTTGTCGACTACATCGACCGTGCAATTGAGTGGGCTGCCAAGTACAACATCCGTGTGCTGCTCGACCTGGCGACTGTACCCGATGGCCAGGGCGATTCCAACGATTCGCCCACCACGCCGGAGGCTGTTGCCGAGTGGCATTCGTCCACTAACGGCCGCCATGTCGCACTCGACGTGCTCGAGCGCTTGGCCGAGCGTTACGGTGAGGCCGAGAGCCTGCTGGGCATTGAGCTGCTGGACACGCCGCAGATGAGCGTCCGCAAGAGCCTCTTTACCATGACGGATGGCATTCCGGCTCACTACCTGCGCAACTTCTATCGCGATGCCTATGAGCTCGTCCGTTCGTATATGCCCGAGGACAAGATCGTTGTCTTCTCGTCTTCGGGGTATCCCGGCGAGTGGAAGCATTTTATGCGCGGCGCCAAGTACAAGAACGTCTACATGGACCTTCACCTGTACCATTACCGCGACGAGTATGCGCTCGACATCACGAGCCCCCGCGGGCTGACGACGGCGATTTCGCGTAACAAGCGCGAGCTTAAAGAAGCGATTTCGACTGGGTTCCCCGTGCTGGTGGGCGAATGGTCGGGTGCGGCGATCTTTGCCAACTCGTCGGTTACGCCCGAGGGCCGCAATGCCTATGAGCGCGTGTTTATCGCCAATCAGCTGGCTTCGTTTGCGCCGGCTGCCGGTTGGTTCTTCCAAACGTGGAAGACCGAGAAGCGCATTGCGGCATGGGATGCCCGCGCGGCGCTCGGTACGCTCGAGCGCGGCATGATTGAATAGGTTGATATGACGCAAAACAGCGCCCATACGGGCAAACTCTATGTGGTCGGCACACCCATTGGCAACTTGGGAGATCTGTCCCCGCGCGTTGGCGAGGCGTTTGCCGCCGCCGATGTCATCTGCTGCGAAGACACGCGTGTGACGTCAAAGCTGCTAATGCACCTGGGTATCTCCAAACCGCTTGTCCGTTGCGATGAGAACGTGATTGCCAGCCGCGCCGCTGGTCTGGTCGACCGCCTGCTGGCGGGGGAGACCCTCGCCTTTGCCTCGGACGCCGGTATGCCGAGCGTATCCGATCCCGGTCAGGCACTGGTCGAGGCGGCGCGTGAGGCCGATGTGCCCGTCGAGGTTATTCCCGGGCCTTCTGCTTGCGTCACGGCGCTCGTTTCGTCCGGCATTCCCTGCGAGCATTTTTTCTTCGAGGGTTTTTTGGGCCGAAAGCACGGCGACCGCGTGCGCCGTTTGCAGCGCCTTGCCGTGGTGCCCGGCGCACTCATCTTCTACGAGTCTCCACATCGCATCGTGGCGACGCTCGAGGCCGTGGCGGAGGTCTTTCCCCAGCGTGAGGTTGCCGTCTGCCGCGAACTCACTAAGCTGCACGAGGAGGTCTTGCGCGGGTCCGCTGCCCAGCTTGCCGAGGAGCTGCGTGCTCGCGGCGAGGTAAAGGGCGAGATTGCGCTGGTCATCGCGCCGCCGAGCGAGGATGAGGAGGCCGGTATCGTGCCGGTTGGCGCCGCGGCAGCGGATCCCGACGAGGCCCTGCGCGAGGATATCCGCGCCGCGCTCGAGGAGGGGGAGCCCGCGTCTGCGGTGGCCAAGCGCCTGTCTCAGAAGTATTCGCGCCGCAAGCGCGATGTCTATGCCATGGTGCTCGATATGCAATAGATGGAGGATATCCAGCCCTTGCGCTAGAATCATCCTCTGTATGCAACGTTTTTCTGGAGGACAAACCCCATGGATCAAAGCAAGCCTTCGTTCTTTATCACGACGCCCATCTACTACGTCAACGCCGATCCACACCTGGGCACGGCTTATTCCACCATCATCGCCGACGTTCAGGCTCGCTATCGCCGTTCCGCCGGCTATAACGTCAAGTTCCTGACCGGCATGGACGAGCACGGCGAGAAGGTCGCCGAGGCCGCAGCCAAGCATGGCATGACGCCGCAGGAGTGGACCGACAGCCAGGCTCCGCACTTCAAGGAGCTTTGGAGCAAGCTCGAGATCTCCAACGACGACTTCATCCGCACCACCGAGCCGCGCCAGCATCATGCCGTGCAGTACCTGTGGGAGCGCATGAAGGAGTCCGGCTACCTGTATAAGGGCAGCTACGACGGTTGGTATTGCGTGCCTGACGAGACCTACTTCACCGATACGCAGGTCCAGAAGGGCGACGAGGAGTACGGCAGCGTCGGCCAGCACCTGTGCCCCGACTGCCACCGTCCGCTTGAGCGCGTGCAGGAGGAGTCCTACTTCTTTAAGCTTTCCGCCTTCCAGGACAAGCTGCTCAAGCTCTATGATGAGCACCCCGACTTTGTCGAGCCTGCGTTCCGCATGAACGAGGTTCGCAGCTTTGTCGAGGGCGGCCTTAACGACCTTTCCGTGAGCCGTACGAGCTTTGACTGGGGCATTCAGGTCCCGTTTGACGAGGGTCACGTGACCTACGTGTGGTTCGATGCGCTGCTCAACTATATGACAGCCGTCGGCTACGGTGTCGACACCGACGAGGCCCGTGCCGAGCTGGCCTATCGCTGGCCCGCGCAGTTCCACATCGTGGGTAAGGACATCATCCGCTTCCACTGCGTCATTTGGCCCGCCATGCTCATGACCATCGGCGAGGCCCTGCCCGAGCACGTCTTTGCCCACGGCTTCCTGACCGTGCGCAATGCCGAGACCGGCAAGGCCGAGAAGATGTCCAAGAGCCGCGGTAACGCCATCGCTCCGCAGGACGTTATCGACATGCTGGGCGTCGAGGGCTATCGCTACTACTTTATGACCGACGTCGTTCCCGGTACCGACGGCGCTATCAGCTTCGATCGCATGGAGCAGGTCTACAACGCCGACTTGGCCAACAGCTGGGGCAACCTTATCTCGCGTTCGCTCAACATGAGCGGCAAGTACTTTGACGGTTGCGCGCCCGCCAAGCCCGCATCGTTCGATGCGTTCGACAACCCGCTGGCAAAGATCGCCGATGGCCTGGTCGACCGCTACATGGCCAAGATGGACGTGCTCGATTACGGCGGAGCCAAGGACGAGGTTATGGAGCTCATCCACGCCGCCAACCACTACATCGAGGACTCCGAGCCTTGGGCGCTTGCCAAGGATGAGGCTAAGGCTGACGAGCTGGCATTTGTGATCTACAACCTGCTCGAGGCCATCCGCATTGCCGCTCACCTGCTGATGCCGCTCATGCCTCAGACCTCTGCCGAAGCCCTGCGCCGCCTGTCCTGCGAGGACGAGGCCGCGAGCGACGACCTCAAGGGCATTTGCGCTTGGGGCCTGCTTGCCGGTGGTCAGCCCGTCGAGAAGGGTGAGCCGCTGTTCCCGCGTCTGGGCTAAGACGCCGTGCGCCATATCGGCAATTTGCTGTTTAGATGTAAGGGCATGGCCGCAACGGTCCATGCCCTTTTGTTTCAAGACGCCGCCATCATGCTAAGGAGGCAACTATGACAACTTCGCCTTTGGCAAACCCCACGGCAACAAGGGGGCTGCTGGAGGAGTTTGGCCTTGCGACCAAGCATCGCCTGGGCCAGAACTTCCTGATCGACAACCATGTGATCGAGCGCATTTGCGAGCTTTCCGAGCTCACGGGCGATGAGCGCGTGCTCGAGGTTGGCCCGGGCGTTGGTACGCTCACGCTCGCGCTGCTGCAGGAGGCGGCGTGCGTCACGTCGATCGAGGCCGATCCCGAACTCGAACCGGTGCTCGATGCCCATGCCGCCGACTATGCCAACTTCCGCTTTATCATGGGCGACGCGCTCAAGGTGACGACGGGGCAGATTGAGCAGGCTGCAGGCGGTGAGCCGACGGTATTTGTCGCGAACCTGCCCTATAACGTGGCGGCGACGATCATCCTGCAGTTCTTCCAGACGATGCCCGCGCTCAAGCGTGCCGTGGTCATGGTTCAAAAGGAGGTTGCCGATCGCATTGCCGCGGTGCCGGGTAACAAGACCTATGGCGGCTACACGGCAAAGCTCGGCCTGTATGCGCAGGTTACGGGTCGCTTTGAGGTGCCGCCACGTTGCTTTATGCCGGCACCGCACGTGGACTCGGCCGTCGTGCGTATCGACCGTGTTGACGGTGTGGTGCCCGAAGGACTCGGTCGCGAATTTGTAGCCCGCGTGATTGATGCTGCATTTGCTCAGCGTCGCAAGACCATCCGCAATTCCATGAGCGCCAACGGCTTTGCCAAGGACGTGCTCGATGCCGCCTTTGAGGCTTGCGGTATCGCACCCACCACGCGCGCCGAGACGCTCGGCGTCGCCGACTTTGTGTGCCTGGCTCGGGAGCTTTCCCATGACGCTTAATGCCGAACGCGTGACGTTTACCAAGAAAAAGAAGACGGTTGCTTGTCCCGTGCCCTTGGCACCGCTTGCCGACACACATGCGCATCTGCTTTCGTTCTGGGGCAAGGATGTGCCCGAGACACTCGTGCGTGCCAAGGCGGCAGGCATCGACCTGTTGGTGACGGTCTTCGACCCCATCGCCGACAAGCGCAGCGTGACGGACTATAGCGACTGGCTGACGCGCGAAATTCTGCCGATGCAGGATATCCCGCAGATCAAGTATCTTGCCGGCGTGCATCCGTATGGCGCGCCCGACTACACCGATAACATCCATGCCCAGATTGTGACTGCGCTCGATGATCCCCTATGCGTTGGTATTGGCGAGATCGGTTTGGACTACCACATGGATTACGACGACGATATTGCGCCGGCGCCCCACGACGTGCAGATCGACTGTATGGCGCGCCAACTCGAGGTTGCCGTACGTCGCAATGTGCCGGTAGAGCTGCATCTGCGTCATGAGGACACGGACGGGGAGAGCACCTCGCATGTGGACGCCTACAACGTGTTGCGCGAGGTCGGCGTGCCCCAGGCCGGTTGCGTACTGCACTGCTTTGGCGAGGACCGAGCCACGATGGAGCGCTTTGTGGATTTGGGTTGTTACATCGCCTATGGCGGCGCGGCTACCTTTAAGCGCAACGACGACGTGCGCGAGGCATTCGCGGCAACCCCGCTCGACCGTATTTTGTTCGAGACGGATTGTCCCTATATGGCGCCGGAGCCCATTCGCGGTCTTGAGTGCGAGCCTGCAATGATTTCCATCACGGCAAACGCGCTGGTCAACGACCGCGTCGATCGTACCGGCGAGGACGCCGAAGCAATCGCTCGAGCCGCCTGGGAAAATGCCTGCAAACTTTTTCAAAAATAGTTCTTGCGTTCGCGGTGGCGCTCCGTTATTCTAATTCCTGCACGCGGGCGTGGCGGAATTGGCAGACGCGTACGGTTCAGGTCCGTATGGGGGCAACCCCATGAAGGTTCAAGTCCTTTCGCCCGCACCATTGATTGAAAGAGCTCCCAGCAATGGGAGCTTTTTTGTTATGCACGATCTCCTTGGACGGGTATCCTAATGCCAACGTGTGCCTATCAGAGGAGAGACCATGCTGTTGTCCGGTATCATCGCTGCCCTTACGAGCCTTCTACTTCCCATCATCATCCTGTTGCTGCTGCTTCCCAACGCCTGCTATGTCGTTGAACAGCAGCATGCCGTGATCATCGAGCGCCTGGGCAAGTTCAATCGCATCGTCAATGCGGGCTTCCACATGAAGGTACCCGTGATCGACCGCAAGGCCGCCACGGTGAGTCTGCGCACCATGAAAAACGGTTTTGGCATCGACGTTAAGACCCAGGACAACGTGACCATCGGCCTTGAGGTCTCTGCTCAGTACCACGTGAGCTATGACATGGGCGCCGGCCCGGCAGATTCGGGTATCTACAAGAGCTACTACATGCTGCAGGAGCCCGTCGACCAGATGCGTGACTTCATCACCGACGCCCTGCGCTCTTCGATTCCCGTCTACACACTCGATGAGGTCTTTGCCAAGAAGGATGACATCGCCAAGGACGTTAATGCCACCGTGTCCGAGCAGATGGCCGCCTACGGCTTCACCCTCGTGTCGACGCTCATCACCAAAATCGCACTGCCGACCGAGGTCGAGAACTCCATGAACGACATCAATGCCGCCCAGCGAAAGCGCGCTGCCGCGCAGGAGCTCGCCGAGGCCGACCGCATCAAGCGCGTCACCGAGGCGACCGCCGAGGCCGAGGCGATGGAAAAGGCGGGCGAGGGCATCGCCAACCAGCGCAAGGCCATCGCGCTGGGTATCAAAGATTCGCTCGAGATTATCCAGGAGACGGGTGTCGGCAACGACGAGGCCAACCAGCTGTTCATGTTTACGCAGTGGTCCGAGATGATGACGGAGTTTGCTCGCACGGGTAAAACCTCGACGGTCGTGTTGCCGAGCGATTTCTCGCAGTCGGCCTCGATGTTCGAGCAGATGCTGACCGCCGGCAAGGTTCAGAACGAGTCGAAGGAGTAGACGCGCGTGAAATACACCGTCGTTTGCGTCGGTAAGCTCAAGGAGCGCTTTTGGAAGGACGCGTGCGCTGAGTACACCAAGCGCCTAGGTGCCTATGCCAAGGTGGATATCCGCGAGGTGGCCGATATCGACCCGGCTAAGGCGGGCGGCGTGGATGCCGCGCGCGACAAGGAGGGGGCGGCGATTCTTGCAGCCCTGCCGCCTCGAGCACATGTGATCTTGCTGGCCATTGAGGGCAAAGAGCGCTCGAGCGAGGAACTTTCGGCGCGGCTCGATGATCTTATGCTACGTGGTAACAGCGACATCGCCTTTGTAATTGGCGGATCGGACGGCGTGAGCGATGACGTGCGCGCACGAGCCGACGAGATGCTCAGCTTTGGACGTATTACCTTGCCGCATAACTTGGCGCGCGTGGTGCTGCTGGAGCAGATCTACCGCGCCTGCAAGATTAGCCGCGGCGAGCCGTATCACAAATAGGTCGGCAATACGAAACAATGGCGTGGGACAATAGCTTTCGTTTTGAGGAACGCATCTGAGAGGACTGTGTGATATGAAGATCGGATTTGTCGGTTTTGGCAATATGGCGAGTGCTATGGCCGATGGCTGGATTGCCGCCGGCGTGGCCGCGGGCGACATGTGCGCCTGCGCAGGCCGCTACGATGCTTTGGTCGAGCGTTGCGAGGTGCGCGGCATGGTCGCCTGCCACGATGCCGCCGAGGTTGTCGCCGCATCCGATATCGTGGTCGCTGCGGTCAAACCGTACATGATCGAGAAGGTATTCGCCCCGCTCAAGGATGCTCTTGCCAAAAAGGTCGTTCTGTCGGTTGCCTGGACCTGGGACAGTGCCAAGTGGGAGCAGGTCCTGCCGGGCGTCGCGCATATCTCGACGGTGCCCAACACGCCGGTTTCGGTGGGCGAGGGCGTCATCGCCTGCGAGAAGGCTTCGACGCTTAACGACGAGCAGCGTGCTGTGGTGTTCGACCTGCTCGGTAAGCTTGGCGCTGTCGTCGAGCTCGACACAAGCCTGCTGTTTGTGGGCGGCACGGTGGGTGGTTGCGCTCCGGCGTTTGTCGCCATGGCAATCGAGGCCCTGGGCGATGCGGCGGTCAAGCACGGTATCCCGCGTGCGGATGCTTATCGCATTGTGAGCCAGATGGTGCTGGGTACGGCAAAGCTGCAGCTTGCAGGCGGCCAGCATCCTGCGGCGATGAAGGATGCCGTATGCTCGCCCGGCGGTGCCACCATCAAGGGCGTCGTTGCACTCGAGGACGCCGGCATGCGCAGCGCCCTGGTCAAGGCAATCGACGCAACCCTCCAGTAAAACCGACCAAAAAAGGGACAGTTTATTTTGGCAGGTTTTTTCCTGCGGTTTTGTCCTTTTAGCGAAAAGTGCCCCGCAACTGGCTCAATTCCAGTTGCGGGGCACTTGCGTTTGCCCAGATAAAACCGACCAAAATAAACCTGTCCCTTTTTGGCAGGTTAGTCCCAGAAGCTGTCTTCTTCGTCCTCGGACTTGGGGCCGCGGTCGACATACATCTTATGGGTACGCTTCTCCATTACAAAGGCAAGAATCGCAAATAACAGGATGCCGCCGGCGAAAAGGATGGCAAAACCGGTGCGGGTGCCAAACAAAAAGGAAAAAACTGCGTCCATTGGGTGCCTTCTTGCGTAGTTGAGTTGGGTCGTAAACGCTCATAAGTATATACTTGCCCATACATGTACAAGGTTGCAACCTAAATGGAATGTATATCGCCGGAGGATCTAATGCTTGATATCAAGTTTGTTCGCGAGAACCCCGATGCCATCGATGTCGCCATGGCTAACCGCCAGACGTCTTGGGATCGCGAGAAGTTCTTTGAGCTCGACGACGAGCGTCGTGCCGTCATCACCGAGGTTGAGGAACTTCAAGCCACGCGCAATGCCGAGTCCAAGAAGATCGGCGCCCTGATGAAGGAGGGCAAGAAGGACGAGGCCGAGGCCGCCAAGGAGGCCGTGCGCGCCGTCAACGAGAAGATTGACGGTCTGGCCGAGCGCCGCACCGCCCTCGAGCAGGAGCAGTACGACTTCATGGCTCACCTGCCCAACATTCCTTGCGAGGCCACGCCGTACGGCAAGGACGAGGACGAGAACATCGAACGCCGTCGTTGGGGCACCCCGCGCGAGTTCGACTTCGACTTTAAGCCGCACTGGGATCTGGGCACCGACCTCGACATCCTTGACTTCGAGCGCGGCAACAAGCTCTCCGGCAGCCGCTTCACCGTTCTCGGTGGCGCCGGCGCCCGTCTTGAGCGCGCCCTCATCAACTTCTTCCTCGATACGCACACCAGCCGTGGTTTTAAGGAGTGGTGGCCGCCCATCGTCGTCAAGCGTCAGACCATGTTCGGCACGGGCCAGCTGCCCAAGTTCGAGGACGACGCCTATCACGTCTCGGGCGACAACTTCCTGATCCCCACCGCCGAGGTCGTGCTCACCAACCTGCACGCCGGTGAGGTCCTCGACGCCGATACCCTGCCGCGCCGCTACACCGCCTTCACCCCCTGCTTCCGCGAGGAGGCCGGCTCCGCTGGTCGCGATACCCGCGGCATCATTCGCCAGCACGAGTTCGACAAGGTCGAGATGGTCAAGTTTGCCAAGCCGGAGGAGTCCGACAAGGAGCTCGAGAGCATGACCGCCGAGGCCGAGTTCCTGCTGCAGCAGCTGGGTCTTCCGTATCGCGTGATTAGCCTGTGCACCGGCGACCTGGGCTTCTCTGCCCGTCAGACCTACGACGTCGAGGTCTGGCTGCCGAGCTACAACGCCTACAAGGAGATCAGCTCCTGCTCCAACTGCGGTGACTTCCAGGCCCGTCGCGCCAACATCAAGTATCGCGACCCCGAGAACTTCAAGGGTTCGCGCTATCTGCACACCCTCAACGGTTCCGGTCTGCCGGCTGGCCGTACCATGGCAGCCATTCTGGAGAACTACCAGAACGCTGACGGCACCATCACGATCCCCGAGGTTCTGCGTCCCTACATGGGCGGCCTCGAGAAGATCGAGCCGGTCGCGTAGATTGGCTGCATAAGCGATTTGCTAGGGCACTCCTTTTTGGGGTGCCCTTTTTGTGTGCGGCCATTCCATGCTGTGCGGACAGCTCAATAGAAAACACACGAACAACTGTTCTGTATACAGCCATCTACCTGCTATGCTTTTGCTAAATAAGAGCGAGAGAAAGGGGACGCGATGGAGCTGTTTGATGATCGGGTGGTTTTGTTTGAGAGCGACGAGGGCGGGGAGTACCTGCTTGTGACGTGTGAGCCGTCTGGCATGGGTGGCCTGGTGGTTCGACAGACGAGCGAGGGTCCGTTGACCCAATGGTGCTACGAGGAGTCGCCGCATGTGGTTGAGACGTTTGTGGCGCACGAGGGGCTTGTGGCCCTGGAGCATTTCTATGGGGTCCGGACATCTAACCAGGTTGCTCGCATGTTGAGTATCTCGTTTGCCGATTATGATTGTGCCCAGCGGGTGAGATCGCTCCTCAGGGAACTTGATGCTAAGTTTGACGTGATCGAAAAGCCAATCGATCGTACGGGGAACGACGGTATATGCGGAGCAGCATGACAAAACTGCGTTCCAAAAAAAGTTTGAGATTGTGCTTGACTCCAATAAGCTAAAGTGGTTTTATATGTTTTGCGCTGCGGCGTTACCTCAGCTGGATAGAGGGTCTGACTACGAATCAGAACGTCATAGGTTCGAATCCTATACGCCGCACCATTTGAGATTAAAGCTCCCGGCAACGGGGGCTTTTCTTTTACGTAAACACCGCATTGATTCGAACCTCGGTCGAGGCGCGGGCGTAAAGCGGACGATTTCCTGTCGACTCGTGTAAGATTCCGAGTAGATGTCGCGACTAATTCGCGACCACTCCTTCTTCAAGCGACCGATCAGGGTGATACTTCGTGGCAGAGCGTCCGACATACAAGCTCAGGTTTCTCGATCCCAAAAAGCGCTTTCCGGCGATGCCCGAGCAGCCTGCGGGACGCTCATATGGCGTGGTCTGGAAACTCTTTGGCGAGGATCAGCATGAATCTTGCTATGTCGTCGAATTCGTTGGCAAAAGTCATGTGTCGCTTTTGGGCTACGTAAGCGTTTCGGGCGAGGTGTACAAGGTGGACCGCCCCGTCAGCGAGGCTCCGCTGCCCAACGATCCCGACATGGAACTGGTCCTTGACGAGTCGGATTCCAGTATTGGTGAGATTATGGTGAGGGGAGCAAACGGCACGATGCGCGTGCGCGCGCGAACCGTCGGCTCTCCCGAAGGTCCCATGCGCGAACAGTCCGATCACGAGACATGGAATTCGACCCGCTCCCTTCCTTACGGTGAGTTCATGGCCTCGATGTTCTTGCGCTACGTCATATTCGCCGATTCTGAAAACGCTGTCTTAGGCGCGGCAGACGGTGACGGCCTTGACGAGGGCATGAAAAATGCCGTCGACAAGATCAAACTTGTAAAACTCCCCGAGCCGGTTGAGGTACTGCTGGGTTTTGATTCCACGCCGCTGCCCGATGCAATCGAAACGTTGCTCTACCGCATTGACCATACAGATAATCCAGGTGGCATTGAGCGCTATGCCGCCGCTTTGATGGGTGAAGTCAATCTGCCTCGCCTGCGCACCATTGCGGCCAAAACCGAAATGAGCCTGGCGCGCATCGATCGCTCGAGGCTCTTTTATCTCAATTTTGACCGTAGCCTGCTGGACCAGGACGAGATCGATATCCTGCTTGCCGTCGAGAGCCGCCTGAACCGCCTATCGGGCATTCTTGAGCGTATTGGGGCAGGGTTGGGCCCCGTTGCCTCGTCGCCAAGCTTTGAGGGCTGCTCGCTCTTTGACCTATGGCACATCAGCAAGACGACAAACGACGTTCCTCGCCTGCTCGAAACGCTGTCGAATGACAACCCGTGGGCCAAGCCGGGGACGGTTGCGTGCCAGCCGGGTGGCGAGTGGGACGTTCGCACCCGCTTTGCACGTATCGTAGAAGCGCTCAACGTGGTCACGCGGCTCGATTACACCTATCGAGTGAACGTCGCCGAGGGCATCATGCTGGTGCGATTTGGCCGCACGGTTGTCGATGCTATGCCGCAGCGCGAATACGATGCTCAAGATGACGCCTGGCGCGAGGTAGATGAGCCTAAGCGCGCAGCATGGGCCACCGAGCACGATGCGCGTATTGCGCTTACACTCGCAGCGGCTTGCTTTGCCTCGGGTGCTCGCATCACGCGCTGCTACGTGCAGATTGCGGCTCCCGACGGCGAGCAGGGCGAGCGCGTTGTTAAAACGTACTCCTTTGGCCGTGCGGCTTATCTGGCCGATTGCGTTTCTGTCGCCAAGGATCTTGAGAGCATGGACATGGACGATATGCCGTGCAAGCGTGTGCTTGAGGCGTATGAGGCAGATGCGCCGGACATGATTGAGTCTGCAGAAGTTCACGCCCGACCACGTGATGACCATCGTCCATTGCCGCCTGCGCTTCGCGATTTACTGCTCGCTGATACGGCTGACGAGCTTGAGGTCATGGAGGAGGACAACGATCCGTATGTTGCCCGCGTCGTCGAGCTGCGCGAGCAATCCAAAGTTGACCGAGCTGGTGCTTTCGAGGGCTTTTCTCGCCTTGTCGAGGAACTGGAAGCCAAGTGTACTGTTGCTGAGCTTTTGGCGACGGGACCGGTGCAGACCCAGTTCTGCGACAACCAGCTGGTGCGTATGGTACTGCCGGTGTTGGAAGAGGACCGCTCTGTGCGAATCCTTCGTGCGCCCGATGCGCTGTACTTTGCCCAGCACGAGATCTGCAGCTTTTACGCCGAACAAGAGGACTTTGAGCGTGCACTGCCCGAGGTGCGTCGTCTCTACGATTTGGCGCGCTCGTCCATGCAGTCGCACTTTGCGCTCATCAACGTGCTAGCACGCCTGGAGCGCTATGACGAGATTATAGAGGTGGCGCGCCACGGCCTGCGCATTGCCAGCGACCGGCCTTCGATCGGCTACCTGTTCTATCGCCTGGCATTCGCCTACTGGAACTGCGACCAGCTCGAGCTGGCGCTGGCATGTTATCGCCTGGTGCCGCGCGGCGAGGAATCGGGCGGCAGTGCGCAGGAGGAAATGCAGGGCCTTATGAACGAGATGGGCGTCATCAAACCGCCCACGTTTGAGGGGGCTGTCGAGACCATCCGCAAGGCAGGTCTTGAGCTGCCGCCGGTGCCCGCCGTGACCAATCAACTCGCGGATGCCGCCGTGCAGCTCGTCGATAACGGCTTCTTTTTCTTGGCGCGCGGCTGCATCTACCAAATGTGGCGCACCATGGGCAACGACGAGCTCGGCTCCCTCAACCGCTCGCTGGGGTAGGCGAAGCTTCCAAGGAGGAAAGGATGCTAGGCAATTAGAAAATTTCCTCTTGCCCAACTTCGGCTGTTTGGTTACTATAGAACGGCTGTTACGGAGAGCTGACCGAGAGGCCGAAGGTGCTCGCCTGCTAAGCGAGTATGCCCCAAAAGGGCATCTGGGGTTCGAATCCCCAGCTCTCCGCCAGTACGAATTTGAAGAAGGGTCCTATTTGGGACCCTTTTTTGTGCGGAGAAAGGAGGCTGGGGATTCGAACCCGAGAGGGCACGGGCGTTAAGCAAACGCGAAAGCGTTTGTAGCCCGTGGGCGAAAAGCCGCCAGGCTTTGAAGCCGGAGGGCATGCGCAGCATGCCCGGACATCCCCAGCTCTCCGCCAGTTTAACTTTAAAGAAGGGTCCCATCGGGGGCCCTTTTTTAGTTGAACCACGTTAGCTGGGGATTCGAACCCTCAAAAAAAGAGGCACCCTTTCGGATGCCTCTTTTCGGTGAGCGTATTGTTCGTTCGACCCTACACCTCAGGAGCCTTGGCTACGGTCTCGCTCTCGGCTGTGAGCGGGCGGTTGTCGATGCGGCGGCCCAAGCGATCGAGCTTCACGAGTAGCCACTCAATGGGATTCGGCCCTGCCCCTTCCTCGTCGGCAACCAGGTCCATGACGGCGATTTTGGTGCCGTCCTGCTTGAGCGTAATGCTGCCCACCTTGTCGCCCACATGCACCGTGCCCGAAAGATCGTCGTAGCTAACCTTTTCGGTCACCTCGCCGGCAAGGGAAAACACGGTCGCTTGCGCCGTAGGATCGGCGAGTGTGGCGTCGATCGTCTTATCAGTCCAGTCGGTTTGACCAATGCGCGCCATAAGCGGGTTGCCGTTGGCGGTCTTTTCCTGCGTGTTGGCGATTGCGACCGTCACCTTGTGACCGTAGTACCAATTGGCAAGGGTTGCGGTATCGGTAAAGCGCTGGTCGGTGGTGGTGGAGTTCAAAACGACGGTGTAGATTTCGTCGCCATCGCGGTTGTAGGCACCCGTAAAGCAATAGCCTGCATCGTCGGTGGTGCCGGTCTTGCCACCGATGTTGCCATCTTGGCCCAGCAAATAGTTATGCGTGTCCATGGAATGCGAATGGTCGGTGCCGTCGGCGCCCGTGACCTCGATCCAGGAATCCTCGCTCGCTACGACCTCGCGGATCGTGTCGTTTTTCATGGCCTCCTGCATCATCAGCGCTACGTCGTGTGCGGTTGAGTGCATATCGCCAGCCCACTCATCAAAGTCCAGACCATGCGGGTTTTCAAAAAGCGTACCGGTGCAGCCGAGCTTCTTAGCGCGCTCGTTCATGGCCTTCACAAATGTGGCCTCGGCGTCTTTGGTCTTAGGGTCGATCTTCTTGCCCACATATTCGGCGAGCACGATGGCGGCGTCGTTGCCCGAGGGAATCATCAGGCCGCGCAGCGCCTGCTCCACGGTAAGCTCGTCGCCTTCGAGCAAGCCGGCGGTCGAATTACCCACGGTGGCTGCGGCGTTGCTCACCGTGACCTTCTCATCTATCTTGCAATTCTCGACGGTTAGGATTGCGGTCATGACCTTGGTGATCGAGGCGATTTTGACCTGCTCATCGGCGCCGCGCCCATAGTAGACGGTGCCGTCTTTGCCCATGACGAGGGCATTGGTCGCATCGATATCGGGCAGGTTTTCGGCCGTGATGCCGCGCTCATCGGCGGTTTTGCCGCAGACATTGTCGGTCGTGAGCACTTGGGCGCCGGCGACGGTGGGCACGCCAGCGGTAAGGGCGATAGCGCAGACAAAGCCGGCGGCAAGCTGGGCTGAGCGCTTTGCAAAAGAGGTGAGGGACTTCACAGATTTCGCTTTCGACGGGATGGTCTCTTCTGGAACTAGAGTATATCGTTTGCCGGCATCGGCGATCATCGCGTGCGTGCGTGGCCCACATCCGCGCCCGAACGGACACATTGGTGCTTAAGGTCGACTTAATCGCCCGCGCTTGTTGTGTGTGGCACGCGCCGCCTCGGGCATAATGGAGCGCGAGAGGAGCACGCATGAACGAGCGCATTTTGGTAGTTGATGACGAGAAAGCCATCGCCGACCTGGTTGGTATCTACCTTACAAAAGAGGGCTTTGATGTCCAGATTGCCTACAGCGGGGCCGATGCGGCCAAGGCGATTCTGGAGCAGGAGTTTGATCTGGCGCTGCTGGATGTCATGCTGCCTGATATCGACGGCTTTGAGCTGTTGCGTACGATCCGTTCCAGCCATACCTATCCCGTGATCATGCTGACGGCACGCGATGCCCAGCAGGATAAGATCGAGGGGCTCTCGCTTGGCGCAGACGATTATGTGGTCAAGCCGTTCCGTCCGCTGGAGCTCATTGCACGCGTTCATGCTCAGCTTCGTCGTTATACCAGCTACGGCAGCCGCGCACAGGCGGTCGAGTCGCCGATCATCCAGCTCGACGGCCTCGAGATCAACCGCGACGCCCGCTCTGTGACGGTGGACGGTGCGCCGGTGCGCCTTACGCCCATCGAGTATTCCATCTTGCTGTATCTGGTCGAGCATCGTGGTAGCGTGGTGCCCGTGGAGGACCTGTTCCGCGCGGTGTGGAACGAGGACTTTATGCCCGGCTCCAACAATACGGTTATGGTGCACATTCGCCATCTGCGCGAAAAGATCGGCGACGATGCCCAGAAGCCGCGCTTTATCAAAAACGTCTGGGGCGTCGGCTACATAATCGAATAACGCCTTTGATGGTGGGGGAGTAGATATGACAAAAGACGATAGGCGGGCATTCGAGGTACCCGATCGACTCTTTGAATACGTAAGGGCGGTCGTTGACAACCGTGCGTTAGCGACGGTGCTGCTCTTTTTGCTGAGTCTGCTGCTGATTGGCATCGATAACATCGCTGGAATCTTGGCGGTGCTGCTTGTCGGCTTTTTGCTGATCGATCGATTTGAAATCGTACGCCGCTGCGTGGTGATTGGCGGTGCCGCGTGGGCCATGACGTTGGCGATTGGCGCCATGGCACTCGGCGGCATCGAAGGGCCGGTGCTGTTCGATGCCGGCTTTGTATTCAACATGCTTGGCTTTGTGCTGGCGCTTGCCGTGTGCGTGCTGTTCTTTTGCGGCCGCGCCCTGTACTACCAGGGCTATGAGCAGGGCGAGCAGCATGCCGATTGTGTGCTGGCCGCTCGTATTCAAGATCGCCTGATCGATCACCCCGACACCTGGGACAACATCGACGGCGACTTCCTCGAGGTCGAGGGCGCGCTCAACCGGGCGCGCGATTGCGAGCGTAGGGTTCAACAAGCCCTGCGTGACGAATCCCACCGCAAAGATGACCTGGTGACGTACCTGGCGCACGACCTGCGCACGCCGCTCGCCAGCGTGGTGGGCTACCTTTCGCTCTTGCAGGAGGCCCCCGATTTGCCGCTTGAGCAGCGCACACGTTTTACGGGCGTGGCACTCGACAAGGCCCACCGGCTCGATGCGCTCATCGAGGAGTTCTTCGACATCACGCGCTTTGATTTCCACGATATCGTGCTCACCCGCAGCTACGTCGATTTGGGGCTCTTACTGGCACAGGTGGCCGACGAGTTCTATCCCATTCTCAACGAACAGCATAAAGAAGCCCAGGTTGATATCTGCGAGGATCTGACGGTGCTCGTGGACGGCGACAAGATGGCTCGCGTATTCAACAACATCATGAAAAACGCCGTTGCCTATAGCTATGAAGGCTCGATGATCACGATTGAGGCCAGACGTTTGGGTAACGGCGGCGTGCGCGTACGATTTATAAACCAGGGCGATCCGATCCCTGAGCCAAAGCTCAAGGTGATCTTTGAGAAGTTCTATCGCTTGGATGCGGCGCGTGCGACCAATCGCGGCGGCGCTGGGCTGGGTCTCGCCATCGCCAAGGAGATTGTATGCGCGCATGGCGGCACCATCGCGTGCGAATCGACGCCCGAGCATACCGTTTTTACCATCGAGCTGCCCGCCGCGTAGCGTAGGCGCCCTTACAAACACCTGACAATGCGCTCACGTGCGTATGAGCCGCGGTTTCTACTATCGATACTGCTGAATTGATATCGACGTGGAGGTATGCGGTATGACGGCTGGTGTGGCTATGGAGCCCACGGAGCTCGAGGAGCTAATGGAGGCGCGAGCCGAGGCTGCGCACGAGCGCGAAGTCGGAGACGCGACGCGCCCCACGGCGCAGGATCTTGCCGCCTCGCCGACGCGCATCGATGTCGAGGGCCTCGACCTGTTCTATGGCGACCATCATGCGCTCAAGGACGTGAATATCAAGATCCGCGACAAGCAGATCACCTCGTTCATCGGGCCTTCGGGCTGCGGAAAGTCCACGTTGCTGCGCTGCTTTAACCGCATGAACGACGGCATCAAGGACTGCCGAATCGAGGGCAAGATTGCGATCGATGGTCAAGATATCCTGGGCGATTACGACATCTGCCGCCTTCGCCAGCGCGTGGGCATGGTGTTCCAGCGCCCCAACCCGTTTCCCATGAGCATCTACGACAACGTCGCGTACGGCCCCCGTGGCATGGGCGTGCGCGATCGCGTCGTGCTGGATGAGCTGGTCGAGGATTCCCTTTGTCGAGCCGCTCTGTGGGATGAGGTCAAGGACAAGCTCAAGGAGTCGGGCCTGGGTCTTTCGGGTGGACAGCAGCAGCGCCTGTGCATCGCCCGTGCACTTGCCGTGCAGCCCGACATTCTGCTGATGGACGAGCCCACGAGCGCCCTCGATCCCGTGTCGACGCTGGTGGTGGAGCAGCTTGCCTGCGAGCTCAAGGAGACCTGCACGTTGGTGGTCGTTACGCACAATATGCAGCAGGCGGCGCGCATCTCCGACTCGGTCGCGTTTTTCTTGCTGGGCGAGCTGGTGGAGCACGCGCCCACCGCTCAGCTCTTCAAAAAACCGACCGATTCGCGCACAGCGGATTATTTGACGGGACGTTTTGGCTGATACCATCTCGTAAAGGTACCTTTAGGGTTAAGATGCGGTCATGCCGGCCGCAAAGGGGTTCAACATGATCTACTACGTCGAGGACGATGACAACATCAGGGATTTGACGGTCTATGCGCTGCGCAAGCAGGGAATCGAGGCCGAGGGCTTTTCGTGCGACGGCGAGTTTAAGGCCGCCGTGGCGCGAC
>URTP01000025.1 GCA_900550835.1 uncultured Collinsella sp.
GGCGCCCTCCGAACCCTCAGCGGCGTCCACCGGAACCAGCTCGACCAGCGCCATGTGGTCGTTCTCCAGCACGAGCTCGCGCAGAAGGTCCTCAAAGTAGCTGCCGTCCAGCTCGCCGCGCAGCTCCTCGTACACCGGGCCGTACTTGAGTGCCAGCGTCGCGGCGTCGTCATCGTAGAGCCACGTGCTCAGCGCGTCGCACGCAATGGCCACGCCGTCGGCGATACCGTAGTCGCGCTGGCGCAGGTCGTATTCGTTGCTGCTGATGATAGCTTCCAGGCGCTCGCGCGGAACGCCGTGCTCACACAGGTCGCGGCAGGCGTCCTGGAACACGCGGCGCAGCTCGCGCGCCATGCCGGGCTGCGCGTTTTGCAGCATGATGAGCTCGTAGGGCTGCAGGCACTCGGCCGCGGTGTAGCTCACCACGTTGCCGCCCAGGCCTGCCGCCAGGATAGCCTTCTTAACCGGCGCCTCGTTGGAGCCCAGCAGCGCCTCGAACAGGATGTCCGCGGCGATCGTGCGCTTGCGGTCGAGTGCGCTGCCCAGCACAAGGCCCAGGCCCACCAGGGCGTTTTCGGGCGTGGTGGCCATCTCGACGCGCTTATACTCGCAGGTCACGGGTGTCTGCACGACCAGCGGATTGGGCGCCAGCGCAGACGGGTCCTCGCCGGCGGCGACGGCTGCGGCGCGGCGCTCGACTGCGACAGATAGCGCTCGTCCAAAAAGGCCAGCGCGCGGTCCACGTCCAGGTCGCCGTAGAGCGTGATGTAGGAGTTGGAGGGGTTGTAATGGCGCGCGTGCGTGTCCAGGAACTGCTCGTAGGTGAGCGCGGGAATCGCGCGCGGATCGCCGCCGCTCTCGTGCGCATAGGCCGTGTCGGGGTAGAGCGCGGCGTTGACGGCGTCGTCCAGCACGCTCATGGGGTCGGACAGCGCGCCCTTCATCTCGTTGAACACTACACCGTTATAGCGCAGCGTGCCCTCGCGCAGGCTGGCGGCGCTGCCGTCGCCGCCAGCGCCCTCCGGCAGGTCCAGCTCGTAGTGCCAGCCCTCCTGCTCAAAAATGGTGGGCTTGGTATAGATGGCCGGGTTGAACACCGCGTCCAGGTACACGTCCATCAGGTTGTACAGGTCCTGCTCGTTGGTGGTGGCAACGGGGTAGATGGTCTTGTCGGGGTAAGTCATGGCGTTGAGGAACGTCTGCATGGAGCTCTTGATCAGGTCGACAAACGGCTCCTTGACGGGAAACTTGGCCGATCCGCACAGCACCGAGTGCTCAAGAATATGGAACACGCCGGTGGAATCGGCCGGCGGCGTCTTAAAGCCAATGGCAAAGGCCTTGTTTTCGTCGTCGCACGCCAGGTACAGCAGGCGAGCGCCCGAGGCGGTGTGGCGCAGCACATAGGCGTCCGAGTCGAGCTCGGGCACGGTCTCGCAGCGCTCGACGGCAAAGCCGTGGCAGGTAGTGCCGGGCACTAGCAGCGCGGCGGCAGCGGCGCGCGGGTCGGTTGAGGTAATGGACATATGCAGTCTCCTTTGACGCCCCAACGGGGGCGAATCGAGTCGAATCCCCGAGAGTATACCCATATGGGGCCTTCGACCAATCTGCCGGATGAGCGTGGATTTTCTGGCACACGAGCGTGGAAATTCGGACGTCTGCCGCATGAGCGTGGATTTTCGGACGAAATCGGCCGCCAAAAGCCCAAAAACCGTCCAAATATCCACGCTCGCGCGTCAAGTACGTATCTCTCACCTCACATTCATCTCTACGACGAGGGATGAATGTGAGACAGGTAGAAGATAAAAATCAATCGGCTTATCGGATGCATATACCGCCATCAGATTGAAGCTGTATGCGGAAATGGATGGACTCTACACCGCTTACGCAAAATAACCCCTCGTTTGCTAAAACATTATAGGAAATGGCGTGGAGTGCTAAAAAGTTCTAATACAATATAAGTCATTTATCTATAGGCTGCTGATTCCTTGTAAAGGTATGGTTGATATGGTTGAGGCAAATAGCGTTATCCCCCTGTACAAACAGATTGTTCGTGCGCTTTCTGATTCAATCGCCAACGGCACGTACCGCCCGGGAGATAAGCTTCCGACCGAGGCGGAGCTTATCGAGCAATTTGGCGTGAGCCGAATAACGGTTCGCTCCGCAATTAAAGAAATGGAAGATGCTGGGCTTGTTGAGAGGGCCCGCGGCAAGGGCACGTTCGTTTCGTCGGACACGCAGATGTATGCCGCGGACGACCGTGAGAGCTTTACCCATTCGTGCCAGCTTGCGGGCAAACAGGCGTCTACCAGGGTTCTCGAAATGGGCTGGGACTTCCCAAGTCTGCGAGACGCGAAGTTCCTGGGCGTAGACGATACCCAAAAGGTATTGCGTAGCCGTCGTCTGCGCCTTGTGGATGGCAAGCCCACGATGCTGGAAACCAATAGCTATTCCGCTGCGCTTTCTTTTTTGGAGCATGAGTCCCTCGATGATTCGCTGATGGCGGTACTCGATCGCCAGGGGATCAAGATGGGTCCCAACACGCGTACGCTCGAGGTCTGCTATGCGAGCGAGCTCGAGGCGGCATACCTTAACGTGGAGCTGGACTCTTCGCTGCTTCTGTTTGTCGATAGACGTTATGCCCCAAGTGGCGAGCCGCTTTTCATCTCCCGTCAGGTGTACTGCACCGAGCGACTGAAGTTCTATTTGTAAATTAGCGATAGATTGGTCGATTTACCGACCAATTGTTACCGTTCGCGGATTTGGAAAATAGACACACCACGTAGGGTAGATTGCTAATATACTTTGTTATGACAATATAGTACGTCCTATTGGTATTGGAGAACTATGAATAAGATATTGCTAGCGAGTCATGGTTATCTCGCCCAAGGCATGAAAAGCTCTCTGGAGATTCTGATGGGCACCAACGACCGAATCGAGTGCCTGTGCGCCTATGTCGATGACGATTCAAGGGACGTCGCGGCGTTGATTGATGCATGGATGGAGACGAGGGACCCTGCCGACTTTTGGTTTGTCGTGACTGACATCTTTGGCGGCTCTGTAAACAACGAATTCATTCAGAGGCAGACCGACGGATCGTTTACGTTAATCGCTGGAATGAACTTGCCGCTGCTGGTGGAAATGGTTACACAGCTGGACTCCCTGGATGCGAACAAGGCCAAAGCCGCGGTCGAGGGATCGCGTTCGTTTATTCAGCTTTGCGAGGCGGCGGACATGCTTGCCGGCGCCGAGGAAGAAGAGTTCTAGTTAGTTCTGGTTCGAGCCCTAGCTAGGGGCCACACCTGTCATTCCCTTTATCACGTGCGGAGATGATAACGATGATTAAGCTTACGAGAGTTGATTACCGACTGATTCACGGCCAAGTTGCCATGTCCTGGACTCACGCTTTGGATGTAGATTGCATCTTGCTTGCCAGCGATGCTGTGGCAAAAGACGACATGAGGAAGGCGGCCTTGAGGCTCGCCCGCCCCAACGGCGTTAAACTCGTCATCAAGGATGTTGACGCTGCTATCGAGGCGCTCAACAGCGGCGTTACCGACAAGTATTCGCTGTTTATCATCACTGAGACGATTGAAGATGTCTATCGTCTCGCTAAGGGTTGCAAAGACATCAAAGAGATCAATCTGGGCGGAACCCGAAAGACCCCTGAGACCACGCTTCATCCGACCCCTGCGATCTTTGCGACCGAGAAAGATGCCGAGCATATCCAAGAGCTCCTGGGCGATGGCGTGGCCATCGAAATCCGTCAGGTCCCCAATGACGCTAAGGTGTTTGCCAAGGACGTTTTCTAGCCGGAAACACGTTGATGCTCGGCATTTATTGAACCAATGCTCTATGCCTATGCCCGTCGATCATTTGATCGGCGGGCTTTTTATTAAAGAAAAATCAAAAAAATCTGAAATAGTTCTTGCATAGTTAGTTATATAAAGTATTATAACGTCATGGGATGAATGAAGGGTTCATCCAAGTGAGTTAGGAGTAAGGGATGTTCAATTTCGATGAGCCTCGTTACGAGAAGGTTGTGAGCGATGCCCTCGCTCTCCGTCCTCAGATTGAGGCTGCCGTGGACGAGGTCTGCGAGCAGGGTTATTCCAACATCTTCTTCATCGGCTGCGGCGGCACCTGGGCCCACACGCTCCCGATGAAGTATTGGGTCGAGACCACCACGGCCGACGTCGATGTCCACTGCGAGATCGCCGCAGAGTTCCTCGCCTGCCCGCCCAAGACCTTCAACAAGGATTCTGTCTGCGTCTTCTCCACCCGTACCGGCACCACCCCCGAGATCATTGAGGCTGCCAAGTTCTGCCAGGAGCAGGGCGCCCGCACGCTGATGTATGTCTCCAACGACAACACCCCGGCCACCGAGTACGCCGATTACAAGTTCTTCAGCTTCGCCGAGGACGACGTTCTGTGCGAGGCCATCTACACCTACCAGATCACGCTGGTCGCCCGCTTCCTCAAGAACGCCGGCGCCTTCCCCAAGTACGACACCTTCATGGAAGAGTTCGGCAACATCGCTCCGTACCTCATCAAGGCCAAGGACGCTCAGGACGAGCGCTGCGCCGCCATGGCCGAGGACTTCAAGGACACCGATTACCACATGGTGATTGGCTCCGGTATGCTCTGGGGTGAGGCCTACGACTACGCCATGTGCATCCTCGAGGAGATGCAGTGGATCAAGACCAAGTCCATCCACGCCGCCGAGTTCTTCCACGGCACCATCGAGCTGTGCGAGGAAGGCACGAGCCTCATCATGCTCTACGGCGAGGACGACACCCGTAAGCTCATGGACCGCGTGGACAACTTCACTCACATGCTCGCCGACGAGAAGGGCGTCAACGTCCGCGTGAACAAGTTTGACACCGCCGAGGTCGAGCTGCCGTTCAGCGACCCCGAGTTCCGCAAGATCGTCTCCCCGATGGTCACCTACACCATCACCGAGCGTCTGAGCTGCCATCTCGAGCACGTCCGTAACCACCCGCTCACCACGCGTCGTTACTATCACCAGATGAACTACTAATCCTCTCAAATTGCTGCGGTTGTCTGCAGGCGAGCTGCGCAGAATGCCTCGCCTGCAGACCTGTTTCTGGGGTTGATCGAAATGGTTGTCCAGTATCTTCTAGTTGCACTGGTCGCATTTATTGCGTCCATGGACGAGCAATTATTTGGCATTACGATGCTTGGTCGTCCGCTGTTTACGAGCCTGTTTGTCGGCTTGATCCTTGGCGATGTCCAGCAGGGCGTTATCGTCGGCGCTGCTTTGGAGTCCATGTTCATGGGCGCCATCATGGTCGGCGCGGCGGTTCCTCCCGAGGTCTATGCCTCCGGCGTGCTTGGCTGCGCGTTTGCCGTCATTACGGGTACGGGCACGGCAACTGCCGTCGCGCTCGCCCTTCCCGTCTCCGTCTTCCTTCAGGTGTGGCGCAACTTCTGCTACGCCGTTCCGGGTGCCTTTGCCTGCAAGAAGATTGAGACCGCTCTGGCAAATCGCGATCTTGCCAAGGCGAATCTGTACCATCTGACCATCGTGCCGCTGTCGATTGGCATTCCGTCTGCACTGCTGGTGTTTGGCTCGCTGTTCTTTGGTGCCGACCTTATCAACAATGCGCTCAACGCGATTCCGCAGTTTGTGATGGACGGCCTCAACGTTGCGTCCGGCGTCATGGTCTGCATCGGCTTCGCTCTTCTTATCAGGACCATGGGCGATAACAAGCTCCTTCCCTGGCTGTTCCTGGGCTTCATTATGGTCATCTACCTCAAGATGGACGTGGTCGGCGTCGCCGCAGCTGCCATTTGCGTCGCGCTGCTCCTGGCCTTCCGCGAGGGCTCGTCCGGTCCGCAGACGGTTGCTGCAGATGAAGAGGAGGACTTCTAATGGCTATCCAGAACACCGACCTCAAAGAGGCCAAGAAGGACGCGATTATGACTCCCGATATGTATCGGAGCATGTTCCTTCGCCAGTTTACGAGCCAGTGCTCGCAGTCGTACGACAAGATGATGGCAATGGGCTTCATGTACACCATTCAGAAGCCCCTGCGAAAGATCTATCCCAACGACGACGATTACTATGTGGCGCTCGATCGCCATACCGAGTTCTTTAACATCACGCCTCATGTGCTTCCGTTTGTAGCCGGCCTAACGGTTTCGATGGAAGAGCAGGCGGCTGCCGATAAGAACTTCGACACGTCCTCGATTAACGCCATGAAGGTCGGCCTTATGGGACCGCTTTCCGGCATCGGCGATTCGTTCTACTGGGGTACGTTCCGCGTGGTTGCCGCCGGCATTGGTATTGGCATCGCTTCGACGGGCAACCCGCTCGGCCCCATCGTGTACGCGCTCATCTACTCCGTGATTAACTTTGCAACGCGTATCGTCGCCGCCCATCTGGGTTACGACTTGGGAACCAAGTTTTTGCAGCAGTCCGAAGAGAGCAACCTTATGTCTCGCATGACGCATGCTGCCGGTGTTCTCGGAATGACCGTTATCGGCGCCATGATTGCGGCACAGGTCTCGCTGTCCACGGCTTTGACCTTTGACGTGGGTGGTTCGGAGATTGTCCTGCAGGATCTGTTCGATTCGATCTTCCCCGGTCTGCTGCCCTTGCTGGCAACGTTCGCTTGCGTTGCCCTCTATAAAAAGGGCGTCAAGACCATTTGGATCATCTTGGGCATCTTTGCGATCTGCATCATCGGAACGGGCTTGGGAGTGTTCGCGGCGGCGTAATGTTGACTGCTATGCTCGCGCGTTGGATAACTAACTGACCGTTTGAAAACGGGGCTCGGCGTAAGGCCGGCCCCGTTTTTTATTTGAGGGATTTTCCGACCGTCCAATAATCCAGGCTTATGCATCACTCGAGCATCTCTCGTCTCTCATTCGTCACTAATACGAGAGATAGCTTAAAGACGAGAGATAATTACGAGAGATAGCCCAGCAGCAAAGAGACAAGCAACCATGGTATTGTCTCAATATCGATTGTTCCACCAGCAAAAACATGATTAAATGAAGCAGGTAGAGATATCTTATCTCTCATCTTTCACTCATATCTAATACGAGAGATAACAGAAAGACGAGAGATAATTACGAGAGATAACTGAGAGACGAGGGAAATCCGTCTGCGGCATTCTCTGCAGGATCGAGCGAAGGGACGTGCAGATGAACGAAAACGAGCTGGCCGGTTTGCTCGAGTCTTTAAAGCGCATGGGTTCGGATGATCTTAACGTCGAAGTAAAAGAGAGCGCCACGACGCTTTCCCGCGACGTATGGGAAACGGTCAGCGCTTTCGCAAACACCGCCGGCGGCATCATCGTGCTCGGAGTGAGCGAGCGTGCGGGTTTTGTTCCAGTTGCAAACTTTGAGACCGAGAAAGTGCTCAACCAATTCGTGGCGGGCATGGGCGATGCTGGCGGTCGCGGAAAGCTGGCCAATCCGCCCAAATACACCATTGAGCGCGTGGGGCTTCGGGGTACCGTTGTTCTCGTTATCACGATTGAGGAGCTCGGCCCGTCGAGCAAGCCTTGCTATGTAATAGAGCGGGGCGCCCAGGGCGGCAGCTACAAGCGCGTCGATGACAAAGACGTGCCCCTTTCGCCGACCGAGGTTTTGGCACTGTCGTCATATGAACGGACGAGTCCTAGCGATCGCGATGCGGTGCCCGGCACGAGTGTGGGCGATCTCGACGAGTCGCTGGTCGACCGCACGATAGAGCGTGCCTATTCGCTGACGCCTCGAGCGATGCGCGGTGCGGCGGACAAGAAGACAAAGATGGAGCGTCTGAATTTCCTCGACTTCCAGGGCAATGTTACCAAGGCCGGCCTCCTTGCCGCGGGCGTTTACCCTCAGCAGTTCTATCCCAAGCTCTTCATTGATGTGGCTGTCCACGTGGGAACTCAAAAGGGAGCTGCGGGGCCACTAAGGTTTATGGACCGCACAGTCTGCGAGGGCACCCTAGGCGAGATGATTTCGGATGCCGTCGCAGCTGTCGCCAAAAACCTGCGCCGCATCTCGACCGTCCAAGGCGTCTCGCGTATCGACTCGCTGGAGATCCCCGAGGAGGTCCTGCGCGAGGCAATCGCCAACGCCGTAATCCACCGAGAATACGGAGATCGGTTCTGTGGGCAGTCGATTGCTGTTGACGTCTTTGATGACCGTATCGAGGTGGCGAACCCCGGCGGTCTTTATGGCGGAAAAACTCGCGAGAACTTGTTTGATGGCAGCTCGCGGTGCCGCAACGCGACGCTCGTGAAGCTCATGTCGCTTGTCCCGTTGCCCGATGGCGCGGGCTCGCCTGCCGAGGGTAACGGTTCGGGTATTCCGATGATGGTCGATGCTATGCGTACGCACGGTCTGGCCGAGCCCCTATTTTGCCCTGGTTTTGACCGGTTTAAGGTTGTCCTCTATCGCTCCAAGGTTGAGCAGGTCGATCATGGTGGGGACCTGATCATGGCGGCCCTCAAGCGCTATGACGAGTTGGGAACGCGCGAGCTGGCAGAGCACACGGGGCTTACCGTCTCTCAAGTTAGGACGCGCGTTAATGCGCTTATTGCTCAGGGCGAGATTGAGCCTACGGCAGCGGCGACGAGCCGCAATCGCAAGTATCGACTAACGGAGCGTGCAGGGCAGATGAGCTAGCGAATGTCGATGGCCGTAGTTGCGCCCGCCGCATGAGCGTGGATTTTCGGACACACGAGAGTGGAAATCCGGACGCCCACAGCTCGAGAGTGGAAAATCGGACGGAATCAGCCTCAAAACGCTCAGAAACCGTCCGAATATCCACTCTCGTTTTCCGGCCGTCCGATAATCCGCGCTCGTGCGGTGACTGCCACGTCTGCCGCGCCCAGCCGCGCCGTCCACGCCCGCACGCACCTCACATCCCAGCATTTCACGCGCCGCCCACCGAAACCTCCAGCAAAGCAGTTACAATAGCCCAATGTGCATCGCGCACGACGATGATATCGGCGCCCGCGACTGGGGGAGAATACATGGCAGAGCAACAGATAATGCCGGGGACCAAGCTTCAGGTGGCATTCGACGTGCCCATGGGCCAAAAAACCGACTTCAACATGCTTGCCACGTACAAAGAGAACCTGGACGAGGCGTACTTTCTTATGAGCGCGCCCATGCTCGCCGGCAAGCCGCTTATCATGGACGAAAACCAAAAGCTGTTGCTGCAATACAAAGTGGGCGAGGAGACGTTCGTGCTCGCCGGCTACCCCGAGTCGGTCGAGAAAAAGGGCATCCGCACCTACTGGAAAATGCGCAAAGTCGCCGAACAGCGCACCTTCGTCAGGCGCCGCGACGAGCGTTTTAAGGTTGCCATGCGTCTGACCTACCAGCGCGACAACGCGCCGACCCCCGAGCCCGAGGACGCCATGACCATCGACGTCTCGGCCGGCGGTCTGGCTATCTACCTCAACGATTACCCCGACGTGGGCGAGGCCCTGGCCGTGCAAATGCCCACGATCCGTCTGCAGGGCGAGCGCCACGAGCTGTCCGAGCAGCTGGGCATCGTGTGCTGGGTGCGCCGCGCGCCCAAGGGCAGCCTGTACCGCAACGTTTGCGGCCTGCAGTTCCGCTACGCCGACGACATGGAGCGCGAGCTCGTCAAAGAATACGTCGGCTACATCCGCACCAAATATAAGATCTGATCGCCATGGCTCTGTTCAAGCGTAACGACAACAAAGATCAAGCTGCCGAGGATTTGGCCGAGGATTTCGTCGAGGACCAGGCCGAGGACACGTCGCGGGATGCGCTCGACATCAATGCCGAGGACGTGCCCGGCGAGGATTCCGCGCCCAAGCAGGCTCCCACCTTCCGCAAGTGCTTTGGCAAACCCAAACGCAAGTCCAAGCCCAAGCGCAACCTCCGCGGCGTGGTGCGCATCGAGGAGCTGGAGCAGGCGCTGGCCGACCAGGACTTGGACGACATCGACCCCGACGCGGTCGTGTCCATGTATATGCCCAAGCGCCGCATGGAGCGCATCGGCGCGGCGCTGCTGCGCATGGACAAGCTGCAAAAAGCCCTCGTGGTGCTGGCGCTTGCCTTTGGCGTGTTGTTCGCCCTATCGTTTATGCAGGAAAACATGGGTAACTTCACCATCAACCTCAACCGCCTGGAGCTGTTCCGCCGCGGCGTGGCCATTGCTGACAACGGCGACTTTAACAACGCCACCGCGCGCCTGGCCGCCGACGCCTTGGACAACGGCACCAATATCGCTGCCGAGGACCTGCCCGACAACCTGGACGATATCGACGGTAGCCACAACGGCAAGAATTACGTGGCGTACACCTTTTATATCCGCAACGCCGGCAAGACCGATCTGGGCTACAGCGCCAAGCTCAAGGTGGTCAGCGCCAGCAAGGGCGTGGAGAAGGCGGCGCGCGTGAGGGTGTATCGCAACGGCAAGCCTACTACCTATGCAGCGGCTGCGGCCAACGGCAATCCCGAGCCCAACACTGAGCCGTTTGCGTCCAAAGACGTGGTAACGACCATTAGCCACGCGAACTTCCGCGTGGGCGATGTGGACAAGTACACCGTGGTCATTTGGCTGGACGGCGACGATCCGGAGTGCGTGGACAAGATCATTGGCGGCGCGGTGGAGTTCGGTTTTGACTTTGATTCGTCCGAGACCGACGATTCGAGCCTGTTCGCTAAGTTCGTACAGGATATTGCCGATACCCTGACCGGCAACGACCCCATTAGCGCGAGCGGCAACGAGGCGCCCGATTACTACAAGGAACACAACGTGACTTGGAGTAACCGTCGCAACCAAAAGAACTCGCCCGCAGGGGACGGGGACAAGTAGAACGAACAAGCGCCGGGCCAGGATTGATTTCCCGGCCCGGCGCTTTTGCTATGCGGAGGCGTTGTCTTTGAAGGGGGTGACGCTGCCAGCGGCGTCGTCCAGCAGGAACAGTCGCAGCGCGAGTTTGATCGCGTAGCCTGGCTTGACCTGCGCCGCGTTTTCCGTGTGCTCGCCCAGGTCGCCGCAGTAGGCATAAAGGTCGCGGATCAGATCCGCGCCCGAGAGGGTGAACATGTAGCCCGCGTCCGAAAGCGCGTTGGGCGCCGCGGGCAGCCCCGCAGCCGCACAAAAGCTCACGAGGTCGGGACCCATGACGGCCTCGTAGTCGATCGCGGCGCCACGGTCCTGAGCAGCCTGCTCTTGCTTGCGGGTGTACGACAATGCCGCCGCCAGTACAAAGCTGGGCGTGGGCGCATTGACGTCGTCGGTGGTGGCGACGAGCTTGCCGGCCGCTTGCGTGACCAGCCAGGCGACTTCGCGCTGACAGCGAACGGCCTTGCGCGTCACCGGTTTGATTGATCCGGTGGAAACGCTTCCCTTGGGTTGATTGGCGGCAGGCATGAGCCCTCCCAACAAATAGCCCGTTTAGCAGGCAAAAACGACACGTGCCACACCAGTATAGCGAGTGGGGAAGGGCTAGGGCGAAGCTTGGCGGAGAGTGGATGTATGCGATGACGTGGCGCTGCGGTCGCAAGGCTTAAGAGGGACTTACGGCTTTGCGGGATAGAGATCAAATAAGGTAAACGATGTTCACATGGCACCACATATAACCCGAGGTAGACCTATGAATCTGCCGGAATGTGGGCTGCCGAAAACTCATAAGGAAATCGTAAGAATTATGGTATTCTCAATTCCATGTCTAAAGGATGGGCAAGCAACATCCAACACGAAAGCGCGGGCTCCCCTTCCGGGCTTCTCGAGGGTCATCTGGGATGAATGGGGAAAGAAAGGGGTCCGCATGGATACCAAGGCATTAAAAAAGCAGATGGGCGCCGCCATCGCCATGGTGCTGGTAGCAGCCGTAGCGTTGGGCTCTGCCACGTTCGCATGGTTTGTGACGAACAATACCGTCAAGGCGAACACGAACACCATTTCCGCTCAGTCGAACGCTGCGTTTATGACGATTGAGTACAACGATACCGCCGTGGGCGTAAACAGCACCGAAGCTACGGCGACTGATAACGTTGGCAAGGCGCTTTATCCGGCAACTTTCGGTGAGAATCCAACGGACGCTGCACCCAAGGGTAAGTTTGCGTACGGGTACGGCCAGAAGGTGACCGCCGATGGATACATGGTGAATTCGGAAGGCCTTAAGCTTGTAAACGGCACCGGCTCGCGTGATGATGCCGTTGCGGGTGACTATGCGGTGAAAGAGGTCTTTAATATCTCTTCTCGCGGCCAGGATCTTAAGAACCTGCGAGTCCACGCGGTTACGGCTGGAAAGACCACTTCTGATTCCAAGCTTAACTCTGCCCTCCGCGTCCTTGTCTATGTCGATGATACTCATTGGGAGGTTTACGACATTAACGGCTCTTTTAAGTATGGCTCTGGAGCGGCTGCAGGAGTTTTGGCCGAAGATGTTACCCATGATGTGGATAAGGAAGTTGATCTCTATCTCTTCTACGAGGGCTCTGACGACCAGATTTATACGAACAATCTGAAGCAGCTCGCGTCTACGAAAAACATTACTGTTCAGTTTGAGGCTGACGCCCAGAACAAGTAGCATTTGATCGGCAGCGTTAGGTTATAAACGAGGGCAGGTCCCCAGCCCGGGATCCTGCCCTTTTCCGTAACGAAGGGAGGCGACGGAGATGCACGATTCAGTAAAGAGGCTTAAGGTGCAGCTTGTTGGCGCGGCGTTGACCGTCGTCGTCTCGGCGGTGGCGCTTTCTGCAACCACCTACGCATGGTTTGTCACAAATAGTAGAGTTCATGCGACTACCAGCACCATTTCCGCTCAAGCGAATGGCATGGTGCTCCAAATCGTTGAGGGCGATACACCCGACCACGGCTCCGACACCTCCACGGTTGCTTCTGCAACCGGTCATGAGATTAGCCCGTCATCGACGAACGATGCTAAAAACTGGTACGTTCCCCAAGGCTGGCAGGGCGTTAATGTGAGCACCTATCAAAAGGTCGACACATTTATTTCGGGTGAGGCTCCCGGAAAGTACACCATTCAAGGCAACGATTACTATGCATTCACCGTTGCGAATTACACGCTGTATACCGTGGCGAACACGGGCGTTGCCGACGTGTATTTGGACGCGAGCAACGGCTCGCCCATTACGATTACGCAGCATGGCGGCACGCAGAAATGGTTTGACAAAATCAAAGGCAGCCTGCGCATCGGCATTGTAATCAACGGCGAGCTGCGCGTTGTCTATGCGCCAGCTGCTCCCTCGATAACCGATACGGGTAACGATGTGATTGCCGTTGCGGGGTGGTCGTGCGTCGACTCTGAATCTCTGAGCAAGGTTGTTGCTCCTACATATTTGCACCTTTCTGGCACTGATTTGCTCGATCAAAACGGCAATAACTGGGGTGCCACGAAAACGGGCGAAGCCTACGTTAAGCCGAGCGGCAACGCGCAAAAGGTCGCTTCGAGCGTCGATTACAACGGCACGAACATGAAGATTGTCATCTGGATGGAAGGCACCGACTCCGACTGCCAAAACTGGTCCGAGCAGGGCAAGAACACCACTGCTCCGACCTTTGATGTCACCGTTAGTTTGGTCGGTATCGTTCCTGACTCTAAGTAGGGCCAAGCCACAACTTAATTTGCCTGATAGGGGTCGCTTCAATCGAAGTGGCCCCTATCTTATGCGGTTGCTTTGCGCAAATCGGCTGCATTTGAGATGCGAAGATCGGCGATAATGTGGGGAACTGTTCTTTCTGGAGGTTCCTTATGGACGGCATCCCTTCTAGTGTTCCGCTGATAACTCTGCCGAGTTTTGACCGTGCTTGTAGCCTTGTGCCGTCTGAGTATGTTTTGGCTTGGGAGTGGTTCTTGCGTGAGGAACAGCGTGGCGAGATTTGGAAGAATCTTCCTCATCACACCAAAGCCGATGACCCTCAATATTCCAACCGCTTAACGATCGATTCAAAGCCCTTTCCCGTCTCGCGCGATTCGGGCATCTACTGGCCGGGTCGTAGACGCATCAAGCATCCGGTAGAAAAGACCTTTGCGCTTTCGGTGCATAGCTCTACAAGTGGGAGTTATTCCGATGTTCCACCGCTCTATCTTGAGGACGGCACGTGGGTGTTCAAGTACTCATCGCAAAGTGCTTCGGTCGACAGCTGGCGCGATCAGGGCTACAACCAAAAGATGATCAACTGCATGGAGTGCGGCGTTCCCGTTGGTGTGTTCTTTGCAACGGGCGCTGGCTACAAGGTGCTGGGCCTGGCGTTCGTTGAGCGTTACGAGCCGGAGAACGGCTGGTTTGTGCTGCACGGTCCCGTTCACAAGGGCGGGCCCGATGCGCGTTTCATCCCCGATATGAGCTACATGAAGGACGATCCGATCGCGGCGGAGTTTTCCGGCGCTCCGATGAACGACGATGAAAAGATTCGCTACGCGCTGCGTCGCGAGCGAATCGGCCAGCAGCGTTTCCGCACGCAGCTCTTTGAGGCCTATACCGGTCGATGCGCTGTCTCGGGCTGTAACGTCAGCGAAGCGCTCGAAGCCGCGCATATCGAGAATTACTCGGGTCCCAAGTCGCAGGTTGTCAGCAACGGTATTCTGCTGCGCCGTGATCTGCACTCGCTGTTCGATGCGCATCTGATTTCGTTTAAGCTGGTGCACGGCGACTATCAACTTTGCGGGTCGTACCTTCTACAGCATACGGATTATGCGACGTTTGCGGGCTCGGTGTTGCGCGAGCCGGACGAACATCGCCTGCGCCCCAACGCCCGTTTCCTTGAGGCTCATCGCGCCGAGTTCGATTTCTCGGAATCGCGACGTCGGGCGGAAGCCGTTGCTCCGTATTAGGCGGGTGCGGCCTGTCGCAGTCCAATCATGTCGATTGATCGGATCGCGCCGCTCCGCATCGAGTGCTGCGCGATCCTGCCATCCTTTCCTCAACAGTTAAAACGGGAAAGGGGAGACCATGGGATGGCGAAGTGATATCGCGCGAGGTGTGTACGGAAACCTACCGCGAGCGTTAATGGACCGGAGCCTGTTTCCGCTCATCGAGGCCACCTGCAGCCAAATCTGCCTGCCCTGCCCTCGCTGCGGCGCAGACCTCCCATGCCTAGACATCAGCTTCATCGACGCCCGCGACAAACACGCTACCGACCCGCGGGCTCGAACAGGCTTGCGTCTCCCAATCTATCCTCAACAATGCCCAATCTGCGAATGCGCCATTACCTATGACGATGCGGAGTCATAGCTTCGAAGACTGAATATCTAGTCGGGCAAACTCGGTGATTCGACATTTTCTGCGTTACACCAACAATTCAGTTACCTGCGCATACTCGATTTTCGAGGATTTCCACACTCGATTTTCGAGGAAATCTGGACTCGATTTTCGAGCTTTGCCCTACAGGTAGATCCCCTCGAACAGGCTCTTGTGGAACTGGGTGTGGTGGTCGCGTGCCCAGGTGAAGAGCGCCTGGTCAAAGTCGCCTTGGGTGGCGGGGATTCCATAGACGCCGGCGACTTCCACGCGCACGAACTCCAGCGCGGGCAGCTTGTTGATGGCCGTGAGCGCAAACGGCGACGTGGGCTCCTCGAACAGGTAATGGCTGCCTTGCAGCGCGCCGCAGCCGGTGCAGGTGCTGGCGAGCGATACGGTCTTGGTGGTGCGCGACGTTACAGGCTTGTAGCCGCAGCGCTCGCGTAGGTAGTCGCGGATTTCGGCCGGCACGCAGCCCAGCGCGGGGACGATGGCTACGGCGTTGGCGCGGGCGGTGTCGATTACGATGTGGCCCGTGTCGTCCATGGCGGGCGCAGCGCTGGGCGCGGCCTTGCTGCCCGAGTCCTCGGCCGCCCAATACGGAATGCCAAAGGCCGCGACCGTTGTCTGCTCGTGGCACTTCCAACATTCGCGCTTGCCCAGCACCAGGTAGATGTAGGGCGCGCTGGGGTCGGAGCGATCCACGCCGGGCAGCCATGCGGCAAAGGGCTCGGGGTTGACGCCATCGGGCACGTACCAGATCTTCTTGGCCCGGTCCCACTTGGCGCCCAGGGCCTTGGCCTCGTCTTTGTGCGAAAAGGGAACATCGAGCTCGGTGCGCATGGCGGCTCCTTTGTGTGGCTTGCGGTGCATGTGCTCCAAGGATACCCCAGCGCTGGGTGCTCGATGCGCACGACTCGGGCCGGCGGTGTTTGAGCTGACGGCCGGTGGTGTCTGCTGTCTTAACGAGGCGATTGCAGCGTGGCGTGCGGTCGCTGGATGGATGCTTCGACCGTCCAAGAAGTCGCGGGGCGTTTTGACGGGGGCGTGCCGTCAAGCATTTGGGCAAGTGCATGGTCAGCTTTTGGTCAGTTGAGCGGCAACCTTGCCAAAAGCTTGACGGATTTGCAGCTAGACGTCGACGAATGAGCACTTTGGACGCGTCACGGCGAAAAACCGCCGGTCGTTTGCCGAAAACTTAGCGGGACCGCCAGCGGCTGCCGACGCGCGTGCTATCTTCGCGCCATGAGGTACTTTATCGTTTCACATAACGCTGCGCTGGCGCTTTTGGCGCACATGCCGAACCCTCGATTTGGGGATTCGGAATCAGGGGTCGTGTCGATTGCAGGCGCCTGCGCGCTCCTGGACCAAGAGGCGCAGGAGGTTATCGATCGCTATGACCTGGGGATCGATACGCTGGATTTGCTGGTGCCGTCGCGCGCCGACCGTCGGCGGAGCCAGCACGTTAAGACGCACCTGTGTACCAACGAGCTCCCGGCGGGTTCGTTTATCTCGCTGGGCCACTGGATGGGCGACCTGGATGCGTATGTGTGCTCTCCCGAGCTGGCGTTTTTGCAAGCTGCGCACGATGGTGATGCGGCGGCTGCCATCTATGCCGGCTATGCCATGACATCGGACTATCGGCTGGATAACCTTGCTCCCGGTGGGGTAACAAGCAGGGATGCGGGCATGCGCGATGGCAGGCTCACGACCAAGGAGCTCATCGCGGCGTATCTTGACCGGGCGTCAAAGGTGAGAGGCGCCGCCAAGGCGAAGGCGTTGCTTCCGTATGTGGTGGAGGGCTCGCGATCTCCAAGGGAGTCGGGGCTTTGCATGTTTATGTCGTTGCCTGCACATTGCGGTGGGCTTGCGCTGGGCAAGGCCGAGCTGAACAAGAAATACTTTATCCGCGACGGTTACAACGATGGGCGCAACCGCAAACTGCGCGTGTTGGAGCGCACGCCCGACATAACGCTAACGGCGAAAGCAGAGGTGGGCCTGGATAAAGTAAGGGCAGGCTTGCTGCCCGAAGTGCTTACCGCGCTGGTCGACTACGACAGCGACGCCATCCATGATGGAAGCGAGAAAATCCACAAGGACGCCGAGCGCCGCAACGAGCTACAGATGCTCAATGGGGTCGCGTACTTTACGGTGACGACTGACCAGGCAAGCGACTACGAAAAGCTCGTTCGCCTGTGCGAACGCATCCGACGGAAACTGCATCGGAATAAGCGACCCATTTTTAACAAGCCCATGAGCAAGGAGCAGCGATATCTTGCCCTTGCGCGCGTCGAAACGAAGCGGTTTAAGCTTTGGCAAACCGTCATCGACGCGCATTGGCATTGGTAGGGGCGGTTGTTGGTCGTGGGGGCTAACGGCCTTATTTTCAGGTCTAATACTTTTCCGCGAAGTGAACGAGTCAAAACAGACCCCCGAAGCATCGACACTTTTGGCGGCTCATTTCCTGCGGTTTTGACGTTAGAATCCTGCGGTTTTGGCTTCGAAAAGTGTGCATGCTTCGGGGGGACCAAATAAGCTCGTTCACTTCGCGGAAAAGTATTAGACCTGACTATAGGAAGGTTGTCCGGATGTGGCATCGAGGCCCATTCGGGCCCGATCGGGGCGCTCGCTGGGGTTATCTGGGCGACTTTGGGCTTGGCTGGGGGTGGCCTCCGGTGTTGTCGAGACCACTTTGGGCTCGCTTGGTGTGGTCGCTGGCGTTGTCGAGGCGGCTTTGGGTGCTGCGGCGCCCTTTTGGC